>JBBRRM010000221.1:0-5589 GCA_038275915.1 Nitrospirales bacterium | reverse complement strand
CCTTCTGGATCAAGGGCGACGGCGCGAAGGTTTCAAAAGACAAGGGCATCAAGGGAGAAGTGCTGACCATGCCTGTCGCCAGTTTTCCCGAAAGCGCGAGTCCCTATGGACTGTATGACATGGCAGGCAACGTCGCCGAGTGGGTGCAGGATTGGTATAACCCGAACTACTACAAAGACGCTCCTCTGTCAGACCCTCAAGGTCCTCCTCGCGGAGCGATCAAAGCGATGCGCGGAGGATCCTGGCTCAAACCGGTGATCAGCCTTCGCACGAGCGACCGCGACTGGGGCACCATGGACAGCCGCCCGAGCGGAACCGGATTCCGTTGCGCCAAAGATGCGTTCTAAGCCGGGCTTTTCATTCCAGGTACATAGGCATACACTCGGCACTCGTCTTCCACCTGGCGAACCCGCCAGTATGTCTCGCGCTTCTGCCTCAGCTATATAGAGGTATATAATAGCGCGCCGGTATCAGACGAGAAGAGACACAATGGACGACTTTCGAGACTTCAAGGTCTACGCCGATCAACTCGCCGACATCGCGCGGTGGGCACACCGTAAAGGCTGGGCGCCGGCCACCAGCACGAATTACAGCGTGCGCCTGCCCGACCATGCGGCGCCTGCATTTTGCGCCATCACCAGTTCGGGTGTGGATAAAGAAACCATCGATCCCGATCAGGTCCTTGCTGTCGACCGGATTGGCGCAGTGGTGAACGGCTGTGGATTGAACCCTTCTGCGGAAACGCTCCTGCACGTCATGCTCTACCATACGATGGGAGCCGGCGCAGTCCTGCACACCCATTCGCTGGCCGCCGCATTGCTTTCTCGATCAGCCGAAAAAGCCGGCTGTCTGACAATCTCCGGATGGGAATTACTCAAAGGGTTGGACGGGATTGATACGCATGATTGTGAGGTGACCCTCCCCGTATTTCCGAACTCGCAGGACATACCGACATTGGCCGCGTACATCGAAAGTCGTCTCCCGCATACGCAAGCCTGCCATGGGTTTCTCCTGGCCGGCCATGGGCTCTACGCCTGGGGCAAGGACCTCGCGGCAGCAAAGCGTCATCTGGAAGTGTTCGAGTTTCTCTTACAATGCGAACGAGAGGTACGAGGCCATGGCAACCCTGCGAATTCCTGACAAGAACGTGCTGCTCGCCGACGAACAGGCGATTCGCCTGTTTCTCGATGAGCATGGCATCCTCTACCAGCGGTGGTCGACGGAGGCTGCCCTCCCGAGTGACGCAACCGATACGCAAGTACTCGCCGCCTACGATCAATGGTTGAAACCGTTCATGCAGAAGAACGGATATCAGACTGCGGATGTCATACGAGTCACGCCTCAGACTCCAAATCTTCCCGCCATCCGGGAGAAATTCCTCCGGGAGCACACCCATTCGGAAGACGAGATACGTTTTTTCGTCCAGGGGCAAGGAGTCTTCTGGTTCCACAAGGATCGCGAGGCCGATGAAGTGTTCGCCCTGGTCTGCGAACAAGGGGATATGATTTCTGTTCCCGCACATACGAAACATTGGTTCGATCTCGGCGACCACCCCAGCGTGTGCGCGATCAGAATTTTCACCGACCAGGCCGGCTGGGTCCCTCAATACACCGAATCCGGCATCGAGCAGCGCTATCTTCACGTCGCACGATGATTCGCTGCGTGCTCATGGACATCGAGGGGACCATCATCCCGGTGGCATTCGTCCGCGATGTCCTGTTTCCATACGCCAAGCACCGGTTAGCCGCCTTCCTGCAAGAACAGCACGAGGAACCGGCCGTTCGCCAATGGGCGGAGGTCTGTCAAGACACCGTGACACTGGAGCGCGGCCGAAGGCCCGCGTACGAAGAACTCTCCGCTATCCTCGGTCGATGGATCGAAGAGGACCGCAAACATCCCGGGTTAAAGGGCATCCAAGGGATGATCTGGCAGGAAGGCTACCGAACAGGCGCCTTTGCTCCCGAGCTATATGAAGAGGTGGCTCCTGCGCTCGACCATTGGAGGAGGAATAGTCTCAAGCTCGCCCTCTATTCTTCCGGATCGGAACAGGCGCAACGTCTTCTCCTCGAACATACGACTGACGGAAATCTCACCGAGCTGTTTTCCAACTTCTTCGACACACGTATCGGAGGAAAAACCGAAACAGCCTCCTACCAGCGTATCGTCGACCACATGGCTTTACGAGCGGAAGAGATTCTTTTTCTATCGGATATCGAAGCGGAACTAGACGCCGCCGCCGCCGCGGGCCTACAGACTGCGCACATCGTGCGGCCCGGAACTCCTCCTGGCACTCGCCATCGGATGTATGCAACCTTCGACGACCTATCTCGGGCAGACTCAACCTTCCACGAATTGTTTGCGACCTAACCTCACGCAAATCGAAGGCGATTTGGATAGGTACTCCTAGTTCGCGATGGCGGGAGAACACAGTCATGAATATGTATCCAGAATCCGGTCCAATTGGACAACGTTATTGATTCGCCAACAAATAGTCGATTCGTTCGACTCTCACCACCGGCATGATCACGCCCAGGCCTTCTTGATCATGCGAGAAATCGTACAGCACCGATTCGTCTGGAATGAGCCGGCCGGTCATGGCCACGGTAAGATCGATCGATTCACCTCGCGCGAATCGTTGCTCCAGTTGGCTCCGTAACTTCCCTGAAGCCGTTGCCACAAGATCGCCTTGCAGATCCTCATATTTAAACCGCACGACGCCCCACCTGGTGGGTGTGAACTTCGGACCGAGCACGACGCGAAATCCGTCAGCCTCGCTATCGTACCGGGACAATTCGCCGAACCAGGTAAAGGTGATGAGCTGCATCAACGCAGGATTGCCGATGCGCTTGGCGTCCCGCTCACGGTTGAGCGTGAACAACCGCTCATCATGATCAGGATCGTGATGGCCATGGCCGTAGACCAGGCTCCAATCTGGCGGGCTCCCATCCAGTGCATCGAGAAATTGTTCAATGACGTGAGAATCGATCAGGAGACGGCTATCCGCCGGCAGAATGCGAGGAAGATCCTGGAGGGTAATCGTCAGGAGAGGTCTCGTTCCGATGGCGTCTTCGCTCCATCCTTCTCCGACCGACCCAATGGTCAGAGCAAAGACGCCGATGACCCAGAGACCCCACATGGGATGAGATCACTCCGTGGCGCGCGAGACGGCTTGTTCGAAACTTGTGCGGAGGGCAGCGACCGACTGCTGCTCATCCGTCAACACGCCACATTCGATCAATATTGCCAAACGAGGATTGGGATCGAGGCGGCACAAAGACTGCCCGGTGAATCCACCGGATTCGATCACTTTTTGATAGGTGCCCAGCCATGAGTCGACTATGGCCCGAAGTCCAGCATCGGTGGGTTTCATCCTGCCAAGCTTGACCTGATCAAGCAGCTTCGTAAGCGGATCGGACTGGGAGATGGTGGCAATCGCCCGTTGCAGACCCTCGTCGCCGGACTCCATGATCAGTTCGTGGAACAGGAACCGGGACCACGGGGGTCACCACAACTTCCACAGGAGCCGTCCCCTTTGCCCGACAGCACCCAGCCATCCGTGCCCCCAACCCCGAACTTGGAGATCTGTTTCTCGAGTTTCGTGGTCTGGCACTTCGGACAGGCGACCTGTGTCGAGCCATACACCAGCTGCTCGAATCGATGATTGCATTCGCCACAGACATATTCGAAAATGGGCATGGATGGTACTCCTTATTCTGAGGCGTATTATAGGATCAGTCCGGCCAGTTCGCAATCAGCCAGGAGCCCTATGTACCAGGAAGAAAAAACTTTTGCCCTTCGATTCAGCCTGGAAGCCTCCTTTCCCGACGACTATGAGGGCGATGAGGAGCAGCAGAACTGGCTACGAGAGTGGGAAGCGCAGATCAAACCGGATCTGCTCAAGGTGATTTTTGAATCTTTGCGTCAACATCGGGCCTGGCACTCGCACATTCGGAATCGTGGAAAGTCCCCTGCGGATGAAATAGAAATTGTTCTCGCACGGGACTTTTCCAAACCACAGGGATTTAGCTTGACCTCATGACGCCCCCTCCCCTTGGTCTGTATCTCCACATCCCCTTCTGTCGCCAGCGATGCGACTTCTGCGCCTTCTATCTTGAAATCCATCGTGAGGGATGCGCGGAGACCTTCGTTCGATCACTCATTCATGAAATAGGCCTGTCGGCACAGCAGCACATAGTGCCAGGCCGTTCCATTCAATCCGTCTATATCGGGGGCGGCACACCGACAACGCTCGCCACAACTCAGCTGATCGCAATCCTCTCTGAGATCCGCACGCATGTGACCTTCGTCGCTGACTGTGAAATTACTGTGGAAGCGCACCCTTCCACAATTTCCGAGCCGGACCTCGCTCAGTTACTGCAGGCCGGCGTCACCCGCATGAGTGTTGGCGCGGAATCGATGGACGATGACGAACTGGCTCGGATCGGACGGCCCGGGGCTGTCCGCGAGACAGTCATAGCAGTGGAGCAAGCTAGGGCCGCCGGATTCACCAATATCAACCTCGATGTCATGTATGGGCTCCCCGGCCAAAGCCTGGAAGGCTGGCAGCGGACCCTCGCCCACTGTCTCGCGCTGGGACCCACACATCTTTCTTGCTATGCCCTCACAGTCGAAGAGGATACGAGACTCGCCTCAAACATTCGGCGCCAGCGGAGCCCGTCTCCGGATGAAGGTCTCCAAATTGAAATGGACGAAGCAGCCCAACGGATGCTCGCCGAGGCCGGCTATGAGCGATATGAAGTGTCGAACTATGCCAGGCCGGGATATGCCTGCCGACACAATCTGCTCTATTGGACCAATGGCGAATACCTTGGATTGGGCCCAAGCGCTCAGTCCTATGTGAACGGAACAAGATTTGGCAATGTGGCCGACCTGGAAGCCTACGACACATCACTCGCAGCAGGCCGTCTCCCGATGGAAGATCACACCCGGCTCTCGGAAGAGGAGCAACTGCGCGATGCCGTAATTTTTGGCTTGCGGCTCATTCGAGGAATCCCCACACACCATCTTCAGCAACATGCCGAGAACTATGGACATGCGGCGATCACCGCACAATTGCTGCAGCAACAGCTGATCGAAGAAGATGGTGAACGCAGCCGACTCTCTTCACGAGGTCTTCTTCAAGCAGACACGATCGCAGCAAGATTGTACTAAAATACTCTCGTGTAAATTCCTCGCAGGTTTAGGAAAAACCATTGCCGGCCGGAAAAGCTTCGATGGCTGGCACCTTCGGAGCAAGAAGCGAACACCCAGCAGGCTGTTCAAAAAGGCCGTCCAGCAAGGCCGCAGCGAGTGAAGGTCCGAGGAGGTACACACCGCACTTCGTGTGGGCCGTTCGCCCATAGAATTGATCCTGGCGAACGGAAAAGCCCCTACAGTTATTCCGACCTTTGGGTCCCCGTCGAGGGTCTGAACGATGCGAGAACGCCGCTGGTGGGCTTTTTCAACAGCCTGTCCGCGCGCATTGACTTTTTCTCTAGTGAGAGTGGACACTGAAGGGAGTTCACGTCGGAGGTGCCATGCCCGTCAATATGGATCCAGCCAAGAAGCGAAGGAAGCAGCAGGAACAAC
>JBBRRM010000220.1:0-5598 GCA_038275915.1 Nitrospirales bacterium | reverse complement strand
TATCGATGCGGCGATTCAACCGCCAAACTACAGGGCCGGCTCACCATGAACCCGCTCGCGCATATCGATCCGTTCGGGACCGTTATCCTGCCGCTGCTCTGCTTGGCGATGCCGGGAGGATTCATTCTGGGCTGGGCGAAGCCGGTCCCAATCGACCCACGCGGCATGCACCATCCACGTCGCGACATGGCACTCGTCGCAGCAGCGGGACCGGCAATGAATCTCGCGCTGGCTATTGTGAGTGCGCTGCTGTTTGCGTTCTTGTTATCGATCGAGCCCACGATTGGGAACTACTGGTCCAAATCGGAGGACGTCGCCGCCCCGGATACCTGGCAGACGATGCTTCTGTTGCCGATCGGCGTAATGGCGGTCTACTCCGTCTTGATTAATGTGCTCTTGATGCTGTTCAATCTGCTGCCGCTCCCTCCCCTGGACGGAGGAAGGATTCTCACGAGTCTTCTTCCACCCACAGCGGCGGCAACGCTCATGCGCGTGGAGCCCTACGGCATGTTCATCCTGGTGGCGCTGATCATATTCGATCCTCAGATTCATCTTATCCATACCATCACGAGCACCTTGACCCACAGTCTATCCAATATGATTCTATCCACCGCCGTCGGTCTCGGGACGGGAAACACACCATGACCACACCCAGAAAACGAGTCCTCAGTGGCATGCAGCCGAGCGGGCTGCTCCATCTCGGCAACTATCTCGGCGCCTTGGAGAATTGGAAATCGCTTCAAGACCGGTTCGAATGTTATTTCTTTGTCGCCGACTGGCACGCTCTATCGTCGAACTATGCCGATACCAGCCGCATCAAGGAGTTCGTCCACGAGCTCCTCATCGATTGGCTTGCCGCGGGCATCGATCCAGCAAAAGCCACGGTGTTCGTGCAGTCACGCATCCCGGAACATGCCGTCTTGCATCTCTTGCTCTCAATGATGACTCCCGTCGCCTGGCTCGAACGAAATCCGACCTATAAAGAAAAGCAGGAAGAGATCAAGGAGCGCGATCTGAGCACGTATGGATTTTTGGGTTATCCGGTTCTCCAAGCCGCAGATATCCTCCTTTATAAGCCGGATTTCGTGCCGGTAGGGAAAGACCAGCTGCCTCACCTGGAGCTCACCAGAGAGCTAGCCCGCCGGTTCAACAACCTCTACAAGCCCGTGTTTCCCGAACCGATGGAGCAGCTCACGAAATTCCCGAAGGTTCTTGGCACCGATGGCCGCAAGATGAGCAAGAGCTATGGCAACACGATCAACCTGTCCGACCCCGAACCAGTCGTGCGCCAGAAGCTCAAGACCATGGTCACCGACCCCGCCCGAGTCCGGCGCCACGACCCCGGAAACCCGGACATCTGTCCGGTGTACGATTTTCACAAAATCTTTTCATTGCCGATGATTCAGGAGCGAATTAATATTGAATGCAGGACCGCCGCCATCGGCTGTATCGACTGCAAGAAACTGGTCGCCGATCGAATCGTCGAACGGATGACGCCGATGTGGGAGGCGCGGACGCGGCTCAGCAAAGATCCGGCGTACCTGAATGACATCGTGACAGAGGGCAGCCGTCGCGCCGGCGAGGTCGCCCAAGCGACCCTCCACGACGTGAACGAAGCGATGAATATCTAACGGGGAGAAGATGAGGAACGGCAAACTGTGGGCGCTGGCTCGCCGTCCGGCATCAAAGCCGACCTCATCAAGGTCGTTCGACGCAGCTCTGTTTTCGGGCGAGCAGGATGAGCCACTGCCCCTTGCGTTCCCGGTTGGTCACCACTTTCAACTCAAGAACTTTCCATCCAGCTCCACGAACCGCCCGAGCGAATTCCTCTTTTCTCCAACGGGCGAAGTAGCGTCCAGGTACCCACCCGTTAGTCACTATGCGGCTCTTCACGCCATGGGTCACTGTCGCGGCAAACAGACCGCCTGGACGGACAAGGCTGCACAGGTCGGCGAGGACACGACGCGCCTCAGGCTTTGGAACATGCATCAGCGAGGCGGCAGCCCAGAGACCATCGAACGACATCTCCTGAAAAGGGAGTTGGCGGAGATCGGCGCGAATCAAGGGCAACGAAGGGTAGCGACCTCGTCCAACCGAGAGCAACGCATTCGTCCGGTCCAAGCCCACCATGCGATAGCCACGCTGAGCGAGATCGGCTGCATCTTGCCCTCCTCCACAACCGAGATCCAACAGCCTCGCACCGGCGGGGAGACCCTTGAGCCATTCGACCAACAATGGAGCTCGTCGATGCCGTCGCCGGCTCCATCGGGAGATACACTCCTTAGCCGACCGTTCGTATGCGGCGATCGTCTGCAAGACCAATTGAGTTGTGCTATCGTGAGCCAATCGAAGAGAAGCCATTCATGCCGCGCGTAGACATACCATGACTGCACTGGCCTTGGCACTCATCCTGCTCGGCACGACCTGGAGCACCGCGCGGGCGGCCGATCCACCCTGCGACAAGTACCCGGTCGCCAAACAGCCTGCATGTGCGGCAATCTGGAAGGCGCTGAACCAGGAAGACGGCCCCCCAATCGCGCAGTTCGGACTGGCCCAGTTGAAGCGGCGCGAGGAAGGGAAAATCAATGCCGAGCAACACCTGGCTGAGAACATGACCTTCATCAAACAGTCCACCGAAAAACGCCTTGCACGGCTCCGCGCTCGGATGGAGAAAGAGTGAGCTTTCACAAATCTTCCGCCTTCGATTGCCCCAACACACGCCCGGCCGAGTTCAACAAATCCCGCCCCACAACGATCGGCGCTTTGAAGTGAACGGCTAACGCGATCGAATCCGACGATCGGCTGTCGAACAGCTTGACCTCATCACGAACCGCCACGGTCAGCGAGCCGTAATACGTTCCCTCCTTCAAAGTAATGATCGTCTGAGTTACACGGCCGCCAAACGTCTCGAGGATCGTATGCATCAAATCGTGAGAGAGCGGGCGAATGAGCTTCTCACCGGTCAATGCACCGTGAATTGACAGGGCGACCGTGAAGTCGACGAAAATCGGGATCGTCTTGCCTTCTGCCTGCAAAAGCACGACAGGACCGTGATCGGAGAAAAGAACCTTCACCTTCGTGATCGTCACGGGATCGGAAAGATTCGAGAAGCCACCGTCCGCCGGCACATTCACATGAAACAGCCCGACAAGGAGAACACTCGAGAGGACTACCCGACTTAGTATCGTCATGGTCACACCTCCTGCTGCGAGCAAGCAGAACGCTGAAAAAGCATGCCAGCAGCGTTCTCGCGTCGTTCAGACCCTCAACATACCCCACAGGGTACGCCTCGGCTCTTCACTCGCTGCGGCCTCGCTGGACAGCCTTTTTGAACGTCCTGCGGGAGTGCTTTTCTGCATCTATGACATATGCGGACCATTGAAATTTCTGCGATCAATCAAATATTCCGCAGTTATCTAGACGCGGACAAACTGATTCGTCTCTTTCTCGACCCCGATTTCGGTCTCCGGTCCATGTCCCGTCACTACGATCGTGGAATCCTCCAAGGTGTACAAGCGCTCTCGAATGGATTGCTCGATAGCTTCGAAGTCTCCGCCCCAGAGATCGGTACGCCCGATACTGCCACGAAAGAGCGTGTCGCCGGCCAGGACCAAATTGTTGCCGGGAAAATGAAAACTCGTGGAACCGGGGGTATGGCCAGGCGTATGAAGGGCGACAGCGGAGAATTGGCCGACCGACAGCTTCTCGCCATCCTTCAACCAATAGTCGGGCAATGGCACCGGCACATAGGCCACACCAAAGACCTTACACTGCACCTCAAGCATCTTCCAGAGGTCCAGATCGTCCTGATGAAGACATAATGTTGCCCCTGTCGCCTTCTTCATTTCTCCGGATGCCAGAAAATGGTCGAAGTGCGCATGGGTATGGAGGATATGCGTGACCGTCAGTCCCAGTTGCTGCACCTCTCGTAGAATCCGCTCGTGGGCGCCCCCCGGATCGACCACAATCGCCTGCTTCGTCACCGGATCGCCAATGATCGAGCAATTGCAACCAAGGGGCGGGACGGAAAAGGTTCTTCGTATCATGGTGGACATGATGAACGCATGCTACCGCCGTGCTGGTCAGGGTGCAAGGAGCGGCCCGTCTTCCGGTTCTTCCTGACCCTGGATGGTCCAAGCGACTTCCGTATCAAACAACGTCCAGCGTTGGCTTTGACGACGAAACCATACAAGGAATCCCGCGCCTGTGCCATCGGGACGTAGCGCTTCGACATACAGCAGGGCCTGATCGTTGCGAAGGCTTCGCGCCACGCGAGAGAAGGCCAGACGCTCCAGGATCACCGGCGCTTGAACATGCCTCGCGTGAGCGACCGTGACTGGACGGTCCAGGGAAACCTCCGGCTCTTCGATCGTTTCCCCCGTCACGAACCGATATCCGACACCAAAGTGAAATTGTCCTTCGAGCCGTCCTGCTTGCTGATTGACCGAGATGAAGTCCCGAATCAGGTCCGATGGCAGGCCGCCATCGAAGTACTCCTGCTCTTGAAAGGTTCTGCTCGTGGCCGGATTCTCCTGATCCGGAGAGAGACGGAAACGCGTCATACGTTCGATCACCACCAACTGAGTCGTTGACGTCAGAAACTTGCTCGTCACCACCTGGTCATAGAGTGCATAATCGTCAGCGGGAATGACGCCGGTCGCTCGATCCGATCCCGCCACGGCTCCCAATACTCCCGTAAGCTCAGCGGCGAAGAGTACAGCCATGATCGCAGCGAACAGGCGAGTCATCATGGATTGAGCATAGCCGGTGAAACAGAGAAGGGTCAATGCATGGAATCTGGCGTGGACAAGTCGAAGCGAAGCGTGGATAATCGCAAAAATTAGCCGGAGGGACGTGACGTGCGGAACAAGAATCAATCGAATCAGTGGCCTTTATGGATCGGAGTGGTCGCACTCTGTTTCTTGACGAGCAGTTGCAAGCCTGACGACTCTCCGTTCAGAACAGAAAACGACTCGCTCCGCAAGCAACTGGCCAAGCAGGAATCGGTGGTCACCTCGTTGCAGGACGGGAATAAGGTCATGCAGCAACAAATCGATCTGCTGAACCAGGAGCTACGCGACGCAAAGAAGTCGGCCGAGAGCGCCAAGGCCGACGCCAAAACCGCTTCCGAGAATCTGGCCATGCAATCAGCCCAAGCAAAAAAGCTGACAGCCGAGGTTCAAAAAACCGCAGCGGCTCAGGCTGCGCTGAATATCCATATCGATGAAAAAGGGACACAAATTGATGAGATTCCCCGCCCCTTGAATGCCATCACCAAGATTGCGGAGGAAGCCCTTGGTCGCAATGGGTACCACATCAAGGTGAGTATCAAGACCGATCAGAAAGCAATCTATGTGACGGAGAGGAAGGTCTCTCCTCCTACTTCGCTCGAAGTGGCCGGCTCACGGAATCAATACGTAGTGTCGCTTCAGGCTCTCCCCTCGAATGTGACCCGCCTGAGTGTCAAAGCCGACTTTGAAAAACTCGCCCAGGGTGGACGCATCCTTAGCGTGAGCGCGGAGGAAGTCGCGGAAATTGAACGGAGCCTCATTCGGGAAATCAACAAGGCCCTCTGATGCACCTGGCCTATTACGACGG
>JBBRRM010000219.1:0-5614 GCA_038275915.1 Nitrospirales bacterium | reverse complement strand
GGCGCGGAGGTCAGTTGCTCGGTATAGACCGTCTGGATCGAATCCACCACCACGGCCGCCGGCTGTACCTCTTGGATGGACTTGAGGATTTGTTCGAGCGAGGTTTCGCCGAGAATCAACAGATGCTTGCCGTCGATGCCGAGACGCTGGCCCCGCATCTTGATCTGCCGAGGAGACTCTTCACCTGACACATACAGCACTTGTTCGCCTGGCCTCGCGAGCAGCGGCAAAGCTTGCAAGAGCAGCGTGGTCTTGCCGATGCCGGGGTCGCCGCCGATGAGCATGACGGAACCGGGTACCACTCCACCGCCCAACACGCGGTCGAACTCACCCATTCCGGTGCTGTGTCTAGGTTCACCTACGATTTCGATGTCGGAAATCGGCGTCGCCACGGCCATCGCCGTTTTGGGCATGGCCTGGCGGCCTTTTGGGGCTGCCGGCAGGCGCTCTTCCTTGAGGGTGTTCCAGCCTCCACAATCGGGGCAACGTCCGAGCCATCGTGGCGCCTGGTGGCCGCACGCTTGGCAATGAAAAGTGGTCTTGGCCTTCATCCGTCCTCGTCTCGCATCACAGCAATAGATCTACGCGCATCGTAAAGGAAGTGAGAGAGAAAAAGGAAGAAGGGGAAGGGGACGAGCGCTTACGGGAGCGGAGTCTTGCTACCCAATAGCTCCCGCACCTTGCTTAACAGGGCCGTTGGACTGAAAGGTTTCTGAAGAAATTGCATGCCGGACTCTAGGATGCCATTGCCATCGTGCCCGATCATGCCTTGGGTATATCCAGATATAAACAGCACCTTCACGTTTGGACATGCGGTCAGCAAATACCGGGACACTTCTTTTCCATTCATTCCTGGCATCATCACATCGGTAATCAGCAAGTGAATCGTACTCGTCGTCCCTTCAGCGAGGCGCATGGCTTCCTCGCCGTCCCTTGCGTCAAGCACGACGTAGTGGCCAATTTCCAAGATGCTTCGGACCATCTTGCGGACCAGATCATCATCCTCCACGACCAATATTGTTTCCGCCCCGCCAGACACCGTCGTGGCGGTTGAGGAAGAGACTGGCAGGATGCTGTCCGACGCGACACGTGGCAAGTAGATGTGGAATGTCGTGCCGCTGCCCTTCTCGCTCGAAAAGGTGATCCGGCCGCCACTTTGCCGGATAATTCCATAGACCATGGATAACCCGAGACCGGTCCCCTTTCCGATTGCTTTGGTCGTAAAAAATGGATCATAGAGATGTTTCTTGGTCTCTGCATCCATGCCCTCTCCCGTATCTCTCACCACGAGCAAGACGGAAGGCCCAGGCCCACTTTCACCCTCAGCAGCATTGTGGCTATCGGCTGCAATATTCCTGGTCTCAATGGTCAATCGACCTCCGTCAGGCATGGCATCCCTCGCGTTGACGGCAAGATTCATAATTACCTGTTCCATCTGTCCGGGATCCACCTTGACGTTACCCAAGGTTGGCTCGAACAGGGTAATCAATTCGACCTTCTCACCCAGGAGACTTCGAAGCAATAAGTCGATGGTCGTCACGACTGCGTTGAGGTTCAGGATCTTTGGAGCCAGGACCTGGCGGCGGCTGAAGGCGAGAAGTTGTTGGGTCAGTACGGCGGCGCGATCGCCCGCTTGCTGAATCATCTCCACGGTCTTTCGATGCGCATCGTCCGGCGCCATACTGTGATGGAGCAGCGCGCTACAGCCATTGATAACCGTAAGGAGATTGTTGAAGTCGTGCGCGATGCCGCCGGCTAAACGACCGACACCCTCGAGTTTTTGCGTTTCGCGCAGTTGCTCTTCAAGTTGCTGGTGCTTCGTGTCATCGCGAAAAATAATCACCACGCCGGTTACTTCGCCCTGTTCATTACGGATCGGCGCGGCACTGTCGTCGATGGGAAAGGTGGATCCATTTCTCCGTTGGAGCAACGTGCCCTCGGCAAGTTCTATGACGACCCCCTCCTCGAGCACGCGAGCGACGGGATTCTCCACCAACGCATGGGAGTCGCGCCGCAGGGTCATGAATACCTCCGACACCGGACGGCCTGCGGCTTCATAAATGGTCCACCCCGTGAGCAACTCTCCGCTGGGGTTGAGGTAGGTCACAAGGCCCTCGATATCGACGGCCAACACGGCGTCTCCCACGCTGTTCAGGGTCGCGGCGAGCCATCGTTCCATCTTGCGTAATTTGGTTTCCGCCTGGTGCCGATAGAGTGCCATCGTAATGGCACTCTGCAGTTCTCGATCATCCGACGTGGTCCGCACGCAATGGACGGCTTCATTCATGCTCAAGGGAACGGAGACGGAATCTCCGGGATTCGTCACGTACACCACCGGAGTCGTAAGCGCAGTCAGCGGGGAGAGCGCTGATTCTCCTCCGGTCATGCTTGGCTGAAAAACCATATCCATCACGATGAGATCTGGCCGAAGCGCCATCACCTGTGCCGAAAGCACCTCACTGCTATGGATGACTCCGCAGACGAGATAGCCCAATCCCGTCAGCCGTTGCTGAATCGCCTCGCCGCCCTCCCTTTTGAGTACAAGAATTTTCTTTGCGGTCATGATCACTCTTTCTCATACCTGAGACGCGCATAATACCTTCGAATCGATTGGCAACAGAATGTCAGACCAGCTGATGGACTTCTCATGATTCGGTAAGAACCAAGCCCTCCGTGATCAAGTTCCGAGGTTTTCGGCGATCATCCGGCTGTGCCACTCTTCTCGGCGGACGACCATTCAAACCGAGCTGCTCTGCGAGCGACGGTTGTCCTCTAACGCAGCCTGCTCACATTTTACGTTTATCCACCAGTTGATCTGGTCAATATTGCTCAATCTGCAAAGGACGGGCGCCTTTTTCGGCCAGGGCTATTTGGCCCTACCGACGGAGGTCCCGTGAGACGCTTGTGAGAAGGGGAAATCTAATCTGGGTTGCAAAGGCAATGGTCGTTCGATTCGGCGGAAAGCCCGGCTCAACAGCTCCGAAACCGAACGGCGATCTCAGGCATTTGAGAAACGGCTCTATGTCTCGCGGCTTGGGAATCCGAATGCAGACGGAACTCCATCACGAACAATATGCATAAAAGCCTTGCGGGAGTATCAACGGGGTCGGCAACGACGAGCCTTCGAAAGACTTGAAAGCGGCACAGACGGGATGCGCTTTTCGGTGGCTACCGGTCTCTCCAGAGTGAGAAGCGTGGCTGCCGGCTCGGCAGGCGTGACTCGCTAAACAGCGGTGTGTTCCAAAGGCAGTCCCGACAACTGGAACAGTGCGATGGCCGCAGCCGCCGCAGCATTGAGGGATTCTACCCCTGGTTTCAGAGGGATGGTAAAACGGAGCCTGGCTGCCTCAAAAGTCCCCTCCGAAAGACCCCGGCTCTCACTGCCGATGGCGAGGATGGTTCGGGCGGGAATGCTCCGAATCGCTCGGATAGGCAGACTGCCCTCACTGGTACCGGCATCGGCTGCTATGATCGTGCAGTCCAGATTCAGCAGCTCTTCGAGACTGGTGTGAGGAAAGATGGGCAGTTGAAACAGCGCCCCGGCGGTCGCCCGCACGACCTTCGGATTAAACACATCGACGGAATGGGGTGCCAGCCACATTGCACTGACGTTGAGTCCTGCCGCGGTCCGAATAATTGTGCCCATATTCGTCGGGTCCTGAAGCATATCCCCATAGAGGCCGAAGATTCTCGATTGAGCGAGCACAGCAGCCTGGTTCCACGTCGGCTGGTGGACGATGGCCAGTACGCCACTGGAAGTTTCGACATCGGACAATTGAGCCAGCATGTGCTCCGGACAGCCGTGGAGGGTACATCCGCTACTCACAATTTGCTGCCTGACTTCCGGCGGTTGTTTATCAAGAAAACTTGGAGCGACTATGAGGCAGACCAATTGCTGCGGCGCCGACTGCAACAGTTCAAGGATGGGTTTTGTCCCTTCAAGCACGAAGACCCGCTCGCGGTCACGCGTGCGCTTCGTCTTGACGACATCTCGTATGTGCGAGAGAAAGTTACGGGAAACGGTGCGAAGTGAGGAGGTCAACAGTTACCCAGAAGGTAGGAGACAATGCGAGGAGACCTTGCCAGAACAGCACGGCCTCCTCGACATATTCTTATTTGCGTTTCTTGCCGGAAGCAGCTTCCGCCGCGCGGATACGTTGCGCCCGCACTTTGGCCCGCTTGAGAGCCGACAGTTTCCCGCGGGTGCGATCTCGCTCGGCTTTCAATCGTTCAAGTTGAGCCCGCAGATGGACGCGTTCTTCTTTGTAAATATTGGCACATTCGGCCGGCGATAAGTTGGTCCAGTCCCCGGTTCCGCGCGCGCGCTTGATTCGCGCCTCCAGCGACTCCTTTAGCAATCTCTCTCGCATCGACATCAGTGACTGCAAGGCTTCCTGCCGCCGCTGAACTTCTTCCTCTTCGGCCATAATGCCGCGAATGTCGGTTCCTAACATCGGCTGATCCTCCTCACATCAAGTCTATCCAACAGAGACCCTCATTCTACCCGATTTCGACGCCTTTGTTCTACCTAGGAGAATGGTGCATAAGTTGTTGATGTTGCAGGCAAGTACTACCACGGTTCATAAACACCGGCATTGCAGACGCCGAAACGGATACAGTAATATCGGGAATGCCTCACGTCGGAATATTCGTTCGCGCATGGCGAGTCTCGCAAAAGTGTTCCGAGAATGCCCTCGCTGAACGCGCGGGAATTCCAGCCGCTCTACTGCAAAATCTGGAGTCAGAAGAAACGGATCCCAGCGCGTCCATATTGGAAGCATTGGCCGGCGCCCTCAAGATTCCCCTCCCCTGGCTGTTTATCCACCCCTCGGATTTCGATCTCCTCTGCAAGGACGATGATGACGAGCCGCCGGCCCTCTCCAATTTAACGGGAGCCGATCCCGTCCTAGAGAAAATTCTCCTGGCCGCGGGGCATGATCGATCACTCTATGTGCTGCTCACCGCACTGTTGCATAGCGGCGATCCCAAGTTACTTCGAGCCGCGGAAGTGAGTTTGCGGAGTCTCGTGAAGCAGTCCAAGCAAGCGACTGTGCCCTGGCAATCACGCCCGCCGGGACATTTTGAACCGCCCAGTGATTAACGCCGCCTCGACATCGCGCCCATCACCACCATTTATCACCTTTGTCACCTCCGGTCACTACCCTGACGATCCCCCTTGGAAGACGCTGTCGTTTGCGCAGCGCGCACAAGCAACAGGCCAACAAGCAGCAGTGCACAGAGTCCTGGCCAGCCTCCATATGGTGGACCAACAAACAATTGAAAGGGATCCCCTGACAATGCCGGCCAGAGAGAACTGAACGCAATTGGAAGGGCTAACAGAATTCCCACCAGCGCCTCACCCGTGACCAATCCGGCAGCGAATAGCAGGCCACGATCGTCAGGTGGAGAGCCGACAGATCTCTGGCCGGCCCGCACATACTCCGCCAGCAGGCCACCGAACATGATCGTCGCGGACAGCTTGAGCGGCAAATACATGCCGAGCGCTACCGCTAAGACAGGCAGGCGAAAGGTAGACTCCCGTCGTCCTTGGCGTATGTCGAGGCCTATCACGACGACTCCCAACAACATTCCGATTCCGACTAGATGCCAGGGC
>JBBRRM010000218.1:0-5617 GCA_038275915.1 Nitrospirales bacterium | reverse complement strand
GACCGGCATTGGGACATGGACGTCTGATTCGGCAGTCATCTCTGGAACAGAGATCATGAGTTCGACAGGAGCAGTCGCATGTTGCTCGGAGAGACTACGCGTGACTGGGGCCTCCGGCTTAGGCCGTTCCGGCTCTTTCTTTTGTTGCACTTGTCCGCCTAGGACAGAGTGAACTGAGAGTACCTCTTCATCCCGCGGGTTGACCGCCAGAATAACGGCACAGGATTGCAGTGCTGCTTCATTCTGACCCTGGCTTTGGTAGATCTTAATCAAGGTCCGGTGCGCGCGCAGGTTTTCCGGGCTCAGCTTCACGGATTCTTCCAGAATCGCTTTAGCCTTCGTGGTCTGACCCATTTGATCGTAGGCACGTCCCAGGGCGACCATGGCGGTAATAAAGCCGGGATAAAATTTCAGGCCGTCTTCCAGGACGCCTGCAGCTTCCTGCCACATGCCGGCTTTTCCGTACTCTTCAGCCAATGGCATGAAAACTTTGGAGTGGGGATCTTTGGCTAACTGGGTGGCCAGCCGATCGATTTCCAGGGCACTCCCCGAAGCTTTCTGATTTTGAGCCATGGGTCGCTAGCTCCCACCACCAACCGGCTTGGAGACCTGGTGGGATTGTCGGGGGCGGAGCAGTTCTTGCGCTCGGTTCAGGATCACGTCGGCGAGCGCTCGTTTTGGCATCAATGGCAGGTTTGTCATGGTCCCCTGCCGGTCGATCAATGTGGCAGCATTCTGATCGCTGCCGAATCCCGCTCCTTCTGTCGAGACATCGTTTGCGACGATAAGGTCGAGCCCTTTCGCCGTCAGCTTGTCTGTCGCGTAGGCTATGAGATTGCTGGTCTCGGCGGCGAAACCCACCATGAGTTGCGTGGTCCGTTGAGCCGATAAGGAGGCCAGGATGTCAGTGGTCCGTTCGAGATCAAGCGTCTGGTCGATGAATCCTTGTTTCTTCATTTTTTGCGAGACAGGGTGTTTAGGACGAAAATCCGCCACGGCGGCGGCCATGATCACAACCGTGGACCATGCAAGGCGCGTGGAGAGGGCCTTCGTCATCTCCTCAGCCGTCGCGACCTGAACGACCTCTACGCCTCTTGGAGTTGCTAAGGCAGTAGGACCGGTGACGAGGACCACCTGGGCTCCTCTCGCCTGGGCGGCTTCTGCGATGGCATAGCCCATTTTCCCTGAGGAGCGGTTTGAAATGAAGCGCACGGGATCGATCGGCTCTTGTGTCGGACCTGCCGAAATCAGAATACGGTGACCTTGCCAATCCCGTCGCGGAGCCAGCGCCGCTTGGATAGCGTCCAGAATCACGCCTTCCTCCGCCAAACGACCTTGGCCGATCCGTCCTGAAGCAAGCGGGCCTTCTTCGGGGTCCACCACGATCGTTCCCCTGGCACGCAACGTTCGTACATGTTCTATGACGGATGGATGGGTCCACATCCCTCCATCCATAGCAGGGGCCACAATCAATGGGCACTGTGCCGTGAGAAGCATGGTTGAGAGTAAATCATCACCCAGCCCCAGGGCCGATTTTGCAAGACAATTGGCCGTCGCCGGCGCGATGACGATCGCATCCGCTTGCTCGGACAATGACAAGTGTTTCATCTCGTGATGCGCCTCGAACACATCTGTTGAGACGGGCTGGCCGGAGAGCACTTCAAATGTCAGCGGGGTGACGAACTTCGTGGCCGATTGCGTCATCACGACATGCACACTCGCCCCTTCACGGAGCAAGGTCCGAAGCAATCCGACAGCTTTAAAGGCCGCGATACTGCCGGTCACCCCGAGCACGATCTGCTTCCCGATCAACGTCGGCCCTGTGGAGCCGGAGATCTTCACTGATTACTCCTCGCTCTCACTCACGACCGGCTTCGGAGTATCGTCGACATAGACGCTCAACTCTTTTTTGATTTCCTTCGCATCGTCTCCGGTCATCATGGCGATGCGCTCCATTTCGCCTTCTTTGCCGCGCTTCGCTTCCTTCATCGCATCCCGCGCTTCTTGGTCGACGAGATACTTGGTTTGGCCCCGGAGGACTTCATCGAGGGCAATGGTCGTTTCTTTGGTGAATCGCGAGGCACCGTGACGTGATCCTTGTAAAATGTGCTTCGCCCGCTGGGCTGCGATGATCGCCAGCCGGTGGCGTGAGTCAAATTCACCCGGAGTATATTGGGGTAAGAGTCTCAACATGTCGATCATGGATGCGGTGCTCCTATGGGTTAGGGAAGATCTTTGCGATCTCCTGTTTTGTGCTCGTCCTCAAGAATGAAATTGTTCTCGAGCCATGTCATGTTCAATCGTTTCGTCTTCAATCGTTCTGACCAGAAGATGCTTTCGAGATCGCGAAGCGATCGGCCGAGGTCCTCGTTTCGGACGATATAGGCGTATTCCCTATAGCTCCACACCTCTTCTTTCACTTTGTGCAGTCGCCGTTGAATTTCTTCCGGTGTATCAGAAGCCCTGCTTTGAAGTCGGGAACGGAGCACGGTCATCGAGGGGGGAAGGATAAAGATCGATACTGAATCCTCGAAGCGTTTTTTGACTTGCATGGCCCCTTGTACATCGATCTCCAGTAAGACATCGATCCCTTGATCGATTTTTTCGGTGAGCGATTTCCACGGTGTCCCATAAAGATGTCCATAGACGCGGGCCCATTCAACGAATTCATTTCGTGCGATCATCTCTTGGAATGGCTGTTCCTCGATGAAATAGTATTCGCGCCCATGTTCTTCGCCTGGCCGTGGATTCCTCGTTGTATAGGAGACTGAATGCCACAGCCCTGGAAGTTTCGCCGTCAGTTGCTTGCAGAGCGTGGTTTTCCCCGTCCCGGAGGGGGCGGAGATAATAAAAAGAATTCCCCGTCGATCCATCGAGGAACGGGGTTGGCCTGCCGTCGGCGCTGTGGAACTTGTCGTAGTGCTGGAGTTCATTCGACGTTTTGGACCTGTTCGCGGATGCGCTCGAGTTCGGCCTTCATCTGAACCACATGGCCGGCAATTTCAGCGTCATTGGCTTTTGAACCGATTGTGTTGACCTCCCGCCCGATTTCCTGGAGCAGGAAATCGAGGGTTTTGCCAACAGATTCTGTCCGGTTGAGTGTCTCCTCAAACTGTATCATATGCGAGTCCAGTCTGACTATTTCCTCCGTAATATCACCCCGGTCTGCATATATGGCCAATTCCTGATAGAGACGGGGGGGATCAGGGATGTCCGAGCCCAGCAACTTTTCCACACGAATCTTCATTCTGTCTAAGGCCTCCTGTGCCAACAGAGGAGTCCGAGCGGCCACATGAGTTTTATGCCCGCGGATGGTATGAATTCGCGCGCGCATATCCTCGGCCAGCGCCTGCCCTTCGCGCGTTCGCATGGCATCGAGATCTGTCAGGGCCTGGGTGGTCACCTCTTGAACTATCTTTGCCAGTTTCGGGTCTTCCGCTGGTTGGTCCGATACCGACACCACATCACGAAGCCCAGCCATGAGCGCAAGATCGATGGAGCCGCTCAGCTTCAGGGATTTCTTGAGAGTACGGAGGGCCTGATGGTACTGCTTCGCGAGGGGTTGGTCAAGATTGACGCTTCCTACGCGACCCTTGCCGCCTTGAACTGTTACCGTAATGTCGATGCGTCCACGGTGACAGCATTGCTGGACGGCTTTTTTGAACGAATCTTCCAGATGGCTCAATGGCCGTGGAAGCCGGCAGGCGATTTCGAGAAAGCGATGGTTCACGGAGCGCATTTCTACCGTCACTGATCCATCCTGCCAGGGGGTCTGTCGCCGGCCGAAACCGGTCATACTGAGAATCATTGGGGACCTTTCTCTTTCCACGGGCATTGCTGATAGACCGCACAGGTGCGGCAATGTGGTCTTCTGGCAAGACAGACGTAGCGGCCATGTAACAACAAGCGTTGCGAGAAGGCCGTCCACTGGGATTTGGGCACGAGCTGTTGTAAGTCTTGTTCAACCCGGTCTGGATTATCGGATCTGGTCAGGCCGAGTCGCTTGGCTACGCGTTTCACGTGGGTGTCGACGACAATACTGGGTTGGCCGAAGGCGTTTCCGAGAATGACATTCGCGGTCTTTCTCCCGACACCCGGTAACGCGATCAATTCATCCATCATGTGCGGGACCTGTTCACCGAAAGCCTCGGTTAGTTTTTTGCTGCAGGCGACGAGATGCTTGGCTTTATTTTTGAAGAAACCGGTGGAACGAATGAGCTGTTCAAGCTCAGGGAGATGAGCCGCTGCCAGCTCTGCCGGTCGCCGATAACGCAGAAAGAGTGATGGAGTCACCTGGTTGACTCGCTGGTCGGTACATTGGGCGGAGAGGATTGTGGCCATGAGCAACTCCCAAGGAGAACGATGGTCGAGTTCCATCTTCGGGTCCTGCAACGTACGTTGCAGCATTTTCGCAATCTTTTGGGCATGCGTCCGTTGATTCGATGATGGCAGTGATTTCGTCGTCATGGCTGGTATCACAGCGAGGGCCGATTGTGCAGCAGGTTAAGGACGAGATGCAATCGTGATTGATGCGGCCGCCAATTTCTTGGAAGAATCGTCCAATGGAACGAGCGTGGCCAACCGTTCTTCGAGGTGTTGGATGAGCGGGGGTAAGGTTTCCGGATGCAGAGCCGAAATCCCGATCGCGCCATAGCGTCGAGACAGAGCCTCTGCTTGGGCGGGCGGAAGTTGGTCGCACTTGTTGAACACCAGGACCCGTGGTAGCTGATCGAGGGTGAGGCTTTGAAGCACGGTGTCGACTGCTGCGATATGGGCATCCAGATCTTTTGCCCCTCCATCGACCACATGCAGGAGAAGGTCGGCATCGCGTAATTCGTCCAATGTCGTTCTGAAGGCGGCGAGGAGATCTTTGGGAAGGTCGCGTATAAATCCGACCGTATCGGTGATGATCACTTCCCTGCCTTGAGGAAAACGTAGTCTCCGGCTCGTGGTGTCGAGAGTTTCAAACACTCGCGGGGCCGTGCTCACCTGACTGCTCGTTAAAACGTTGAGCAGGGTCGACTTACCGGCGTTCGTATACCCCACAATGGACAGGACCGGGAAGGCCTGGCGGACGCGGCGTGATCGCCGTTGGTCTTGGTGCCGCGCAAAGCCCTCAACTTCTCTCTCCAAATGATCGATTCGTTCTCGAATGCGCCGGCGATCCGTTTCGAGCTTCGTCTCACCGGGGCCTCTGCTCCCGATACCTCCTCCCAAGCGCGACAAACTCGTTCCCTGACCGGAGAGACGGGGAAGCAGGTAACGAAGTTGCGCCAACTCGACCTGTACCTTGCCTTCTCGGCTGTGCGCCCGTTGCGCAAAGATGTCGAGAATCAACTGGGTACGATCGATGACCGTGAGGTCGGTAATCTCTGCAATGGCACGCACCTGCGCGGCGCCCAAATCCTGATCGAAGATGAGCAGGTCTGTCCCCTTTTGCATGGCTTGCATCAATACATCTTTGAGTTTGCCGCTCCCCAATTGAAATCGGTGATGACCGCTTTGTGTGCGTTGGACTAAGCGGTCGATCACCGTGAGGTCTGCAGAGGAGGCCAGTTCTGCTAACTCGACAAGCCGTTCCTCCTGTTCGGCCTTACTCTTGGGGGAAGCGCTCACC
>JBBRRM010000217.1:0-5630 GCA_038275915.1 Nitrospirales bacterium | reverse complement strand
AGACTTTCCTCCGTTAAAATGCTGCATTCATAGCCCATGCGGACCTCTCAAGTCTTAATCCCTACATTGCGAGAAGACCCGGGCGAAGCAGAAACCGTCAGCCATAAGCTCATGCTCCGGGCCGGTCTGATTCGCAAAGTTGCCGCCGGCATCTACACGTACCTCCCGCTCGGCCTCCGGGTCATCCGAAAAGTCGAACAGATCATTCGTGAGGAGATGAACCGGGCTGGCGCCCAAGAGCTCCTGATGCCCATTGCCTCCCCCGCAGAATTGTGGCAGGAGACTGGGCGATGGAGCTTCTATGGCAAAGAACTCCTGCGCTTTAAAGATCGCCACGAGCGCGACTTCTGTTTGGGACCGACCCATGAGGAAGTGATCACCGACCTCTTCAGACGCGAGGTCCGTTCCTATAGACAGATGCCGCTGAACTTTTATCAGATCCAAACAAAGTTTCGCGACGAAATCCGGCCCCGCTTCGGACTGATGCGGGGACGCGAGTTCATCATGAAGGACGCCTACAGCTTCGACCAGGATGAAGCCAGCGCCAGGGTCAGCTATCAGAAGATGTACGATACCTACCATCGTATCTTCACGCGCTGCGGCCTTACCTTCCGTGCCGTGGAGGCCGACACAGGCCTGATCGGCGGCAGCTCATCGCACGAATTCATGGTGCTCGCCGATACGGGAGAGAACACCATCGTCTACAGTGATGCCGGCACCTACGCCGCCAATGTCGAACAGGCCGAAGTGCTTCCTTCTACTGACGTTGATACCGAGGTCCCGCGTCCTCTTCGCGCCGTACAGACGCCGCGCTGCCGGACAGTCGAAGAAGTCACAAAATTCTTGAACGTTTCCCCCACGCATCTCGTCAAGACGCTCCTCTATTCGACGGGAAAAGACACGATCGCCGTGTTAATACGGGGAGACCATGATGCGAATGAGGTCAAGATTCAGCGACTCCTTCGCGTGACCGATCTTGAACTGGCCACTCCCACAGTCGTCGAGCAAATCACTGGCTCGCCGGTTGGGTTTGCCGGTCCCGTTGGTCTGAAACATGTTCGGATCATTGCCGATCATGCGGTCAAAGCCTTGCACAACATGGTCGTGGGCGGCAATCAGGGCGATACGCACTACGTCGACGCGAATTGGGATCGTGATTTCCAGGTCGAGCAATTTGCCGATCTCCGCAGCGCCCGCGCAGGAGATCCATCACCGAGAAAAGACGGGATCTTGAAAGCGACGAAAGGAATCGAGGTCGGACATGTCTTTATGCTCGGCACAAAATACAGCGAACTGATGAAGGCCTCCTTCCTGGACGCTCAGGGCAAAGAGTGCCTCGCGGTCATGGGATGCTATGGCATCGGTGTCGGACGCACAGCGGCTTCGGCAATCGAACAGAATCACGACGACAAGGGCATTATCTGGCCCTTCCCGATCGCGCCATTCCACGTGCATCTCCTGCCGCTGACGCAATCAGCACAGACGGCCCAAGTCACAGCCCAGCTTTACGATGACCTGCAGGCAGCAGGGCTCGAAGTACTCTGGGACGATCGGGACGAACGAGCGGGCGTAAAGTTCAACGATGCAGACCTGATGGGAGCCCCGTTCCAAGTCATCGTCGGAGACAAGGGCCTTGCCGAAGGAGTCGTCGAGGTCAAAACTCGGAAGGATGAAGTCAAACTCAA
Organism: Nitrospirales bacterium; assembly: GCA_038275915.1. Lineage (GTDB taxonomy): Bacteria > Nitrospirota > Nitrospiria > Nitrospirales > Nitrospiraceae > Palsa-1315. The sequence continues at coordinate 3,945 of JBBRRM010000217.1, read as the reverse complement.
GCTGCCTCCGGCTCAAGTGGCCGCTCATCTGACTCGTACCCAAACGAGTTAACAATCACTCTCTGCCAACAATTACCTTCATGTTGGCTATCCCGCAACCATGCCAGTCTGAAACCGCCTTTTCCTTGCCTTCCGTTCATGATCAGCTAGACTGAATTTCAATCTCTGCCTCAAGGCACGTGTACTCACCCGGATCATGCTCAGTCATTGAGCATACGAATGAATCCGGCGCGATCTTCCCAGCCGACGGTCAGGAGCCATTGTAATGCAAGCCAATCCCATCCCACAAAACCTTCAGGAACTTCAGCAGAAAGTGGCATTCGCCGAAAACGTCAAGCGCATCACGGACCAAATCCATGCTGCCAGCGATCTCGATCACATTCTCCTGGACCTTCGTAAAGATATTCTCAGTATCTTCGACGCCGAAGACCTGACGATCTTCGCATTCGATTCGGACAAAAAGGAGATTTTCTCCAAGGTCCCTCACATCGACAGCATCGAGGAAATCCGGATTCCCATCACTGAACAAAGCCTGGCCGGGTTCTGCGCAAAATATCTCCGCCCAGTGAACATCGCTGATGCCTATAACATCGCCGAGCTGCAAGGCGTGCATCCCTCACTCCTTCACGACACGTCCTACGATAAACGGACTGGCTTCAAGACGAAACAGGTCCTGACCTATCCGATCGTGGCGGATAATAAGTATTTGATGGGCGTCTTCCAGCTCCTCAACAAAAAGAGCGGCGCACGTTTTACCAGAAAAGATGAAGAATCCGTCGCAGAGATTGCAAAGGCACTCGGCATCGCGTTCTTCAATCTCCGCAAGATCTCGAAAAAGAACCCGACCAAATTCGATCTTCTCGTCGCCAACAACCGGATTACTCAAAACGAATTGGACAATGCGATCGCCGAGTCCCGGAAGGGCGTGTCAGACTTTGAGAGCATCCTAATTGAGAAATATAAGGTGCCAAAACTCGAGATCGGCAAGTCGTTGGCCCAGTTTCACAAGTGTCCCTACATCGAGTACAGCGATCGAACGATTGTCGATGTCGAACTTCTGAAAAACCTGAACGTCGATTACCTCAAGAAAAATCACTGGATGCCTCTTAAACGGGACCGGACCGCCATTGAAATTCTGACGGATGACCCCGGCGACCTCGATCGCGTGGCGGATATCAAACGGACCTTCCCGGGCCTCAACATTCGCTTTGCGATCAGCCTCCGTCGGGATATCGCTCAGTTTCTCGGTGCCGCCACCGGACAAGCACAAAATGATAGTGGGACGCGAAAGCTGGATGAAAATGTCTCCGACATTCTCGGAGAACTCGTCAGCGAATCGCAAGAAGAGGCGCTGGAAGATGCCGGAGGCGGGCTCGATGAAAACGACAATGCCATCGTGCGACTGGCCAATCAGATCATCGCCGATGCCTATCGACAAGGCGCCTCCGATATTCATGTCGAACCGTATGGGGAAAAGCGCGAAACGCTTGTCCGGTTCCGTGTCGATGGCGACTGTTTCGAATACATGAAGATTCCGCAAAGCTATCGGCGCGCCATCGTATCGCGCCTGAAGATCATGGCCAGCCTCGACATCGCAGAACGGCGCAAACCCCAGGACGGCAAGATTAAATTCAAGCTGTCAGAGAGCAAGGAAATCGAGTTGCGCGTCGCGACGATTCCAACCGCCGGATATAACGAAGACGTGGTCATGCGTCTGCTCGCGGCCAGCGAACCTTTGCCTCTCGACAAAATGGGATTTTCAGACCGGAATCTTTCCGCAATCAAGGTGATCGCTGCAAAACCCTACGGCATCATTCTTTGCGTCGGACCAACCGGATCAGGAAAAACAACGACCCTACACTCCATTCTCGGCTTCATCAACACGCCCGATATTAAGATTTGGACAGCGGAAGACCCCGTGGAAATCACACAATATGGACTCCGGCAGGTTCAAGTTCAGCCGAAGATCAACTTCACCTTCGCCGCAGCCATGCGCGCGTTTCTTCGCGCGGATCCAGACGTGATCATGGTCGGAGAAATGCGAGACAAAGAAACCGCTGAGATCGGCATCGAAGCTTCATTGACCGGACACCTCGTCATGAGCACACTTCACACAAACAGCGCGGTAGAAACCGTTACTCGGCTCCTCGACATGGGCTGCGACTCATTTAGTTTTGCCGATGCGATGTTGGGGGTGCTTGCTCAGCGCCTCACCCGCCGGATTTGTAAAGATTGTAAGGAGCAGTACGTCGGGACACCGGAAGAGTACGAGGAAATCCGCCAGGGTTATGGCCCGACACATTGGGACAAGCTCGGCATCCTCCGGGACAACACGTTCCGCTTAGCTCGCGGGAAGGGATGTGAAACCTGCAATCGCACCGGCTTCAAGGGACGCGTCGCCCTGCATGAGCTGCTTTTGGGGTCGGACAAAATCAAACGCATGATTCAGACAAAGGCACGGACGGAAGAAATGGTCCATGCTGCAATTGAAGAAGGCATGACCACGCTCATGCAAGATGGAGTTCAGAAAACCCTGCTCGGGCACACCACGTTCAAAGAAGTGAAAGCGGTGGCTATCAAATAACAGGGCTCTATACGCTTGGTCTGCGCCCTCAAACGAGGGATTCAACAACCCGATTTATTCTTTCACGATAAACCCATCCATCACCTCTCCTCATACGCCCGCAGCCCACGGCCAATCGCCACGATCAGAAGGACACCATGCTCTCGCCGCTTCAGCGAAGGTCGACAGAGATCCCCCATTGCAAAATAAACTTATGCCTGTGAGACAGGTGCACGAGAAAGGAATTTTCGCAGACGCGTTTCAGCGAGAGGCGGGCAGTGGTAAATTCTAACCCAAAGGTGTGACGATTGCCCCATCGCACTGTCGCATCGACATTCATCGTCGCAGTTTGGTCCGGCAAGCGCAGACTGATGGAAAAGTTGATCTCCCGGATTCATCGAGGCCTGACTCATGACCTTCGCCCCCCTTCAGCGACACATCGAGTACGACGCCTAAACCGGAACGTTCAGCAACCGCCCACTGTTGCAAACCGAGGCGTGCAAACGAACAGGCGAAAGGCGCCTGAACGCGAATACGCGGGTATCGCCTCAACTCGGTCGCCATTCCAATCTCTCTTCATGACTTCTCCATTCCGTCTGGGCTCTGGCTAAAGCGTACATTTCGCAGGGCGCCGTACCAAACAGGTTTCTCTACGCTACCGCCGAAAATCCAGCACGCCCTTCGAGCAAAGCACCCTCTATGGTGAGCATGGTGACGAATGAACGGGAAATGCCGCGGTAGGCGTTGACGCGATAGCCACGTATTTTCGCAATCGATTCTGTGCCGCAGGAGACAACTCCGTGAAGGCCAGGCCAAAGAATTGGTCCTTCGTCCACTGTACGGTGGCGACGGCAATATCGGCAGGCTTGATTTGCAAGGGAAGACGCAGGCTCAACATGACTTCATCCCCCGGCCTGATTTGGGCTTCAGTGCTGACTCGAGCCCCCCGTATTGAAAGATCGTAGACAACGCCTAAGTCGATACTCCGCCTCTTCAACCAACGGCGCGGCTGGCAACGAGATAGGGCGCAGACGAATGGGGCGGAGATACGGACTCGCGGGTGCTGGCGAAATCTATTCATAGCAGAGCAGTGATCTGGGGTCTGTTGCATAGAGGGCCCTACTACCTTTCCACTGTACCTCAGGACGGTGTATTCATGAATATATTTCGTCGAATTGGACCAATGGAATCATGGCATGCATCGAATAACTCTCCAGCCATGCCCATGCGGTCCAAATCTAGCGTTTACGGCGTGCCCTCTTTACTGCTCTCAGCTACCCGATTGCCTGCTTGTCCCAACGTGGTCTCAACTCCCTTGGCTTTGTCGATCGCGCTCCTGGCTACCCCACCCACCACTGTGTCAGAAACCTGCGGAAGTTCTT
>JBBRRM010000216.1:0-5634 GCA_038275915.1 Nitrospirales bacterium | reverse complement strand
CCATGCCAAGGGTCCGATCGGCCTTGAGCAATTGACCTGCGAAAAGTATGTCGGCTTCGGATCGGGCCAACTGCGTTATCCGCATCCGGTGCCGGAGACGTATTTTGACGCGATCATGCTCAAGAGGCCGTAATCGCCTGCTGAAACGCTCTCCCGTTTCGTTGTCAGTCGTGCGAACCACTCGACGTACCTTCCCCGGGTACGACGAGTGGTCCTCCCTTCCTTGTGGCCTCGCTGGAACAGTTCTGAGCAGTCGAAGTTGCATCAATGAGCAATGACGTCCTGTTGCAATCTCTCCATTCGCACTTGGCCTCGTGGGGCCTCAGGCAGTTCACCTCGGACGAGGCCTACTTCCGCTGGCAACGGGACACCCTCTCGCCAGCCGAGCTCACAACACTGCACCGGCAGATAGAGCAGAAGCGTGGGGGATCGTCTACGCACGAGGTTGCCTTTTATGATGCCACCGCGCACCCGAACATTCTTCCGGTCCTCCATAGCCAACGGTACGACTATTATCTGGCCATCGGCTCGCGCGTGGCAGATCGCATTGGTGAGGGCCAGTCCATACTCGATGTGGGCTGCGGCGTCGGCATCCTCACGACCTTCTATGCGAGGCAGTATCCCGACAAGGCCTTTGTCGGGATCGATCGTTCGCCCATCTCAATCGCCCGCGCGCAAGAACGAGCGCAGACGCTCGGCCTGAGCAATGTACGGTTCGAATGTCTCGATCTCGATCGCACATCTCCCCTCTGCCCTTCTGATCTGATCCTCGCCACGCATGCCCTCGTGCAAACTGAGCAGGATCCAGGCATTCCCAGTCGCAGTTGGAACACCTTTGAACGTGCAGGTGAGGGTCAGCAGCAAACGGCCTTTGAACTGCGAACGGGGGTCGGCACCAGGCTCGATCGCTTAAGCGCCCTGCTTTCAGCTCACGGACGTATGATCGTGTTCGAGAAGACTCGTCAGTTGGCAAGGCGGGTACCGTTCCAGCGTGCCTTGGCTGCACGTGATCTTAGCTTGATCGAGAAGCCGGAATTAATTCGATACCCTCTCGTCGAAGAGATTGCCGACGATGGACCATTCTATCTGTTGGGGAGGGGAGCGTTGCATCAGCTTCACTGGGACGAATCGCCGGAGCCGGACGAAGGCAGTCCGTTCGATCGAACGAAGTCGAAAACCGTGTCCACTGATCCCGACGAGCCGCTCTACGAGAACCATTGTCCTTCAGCCCAGCGCGTCTGGGAACAATTGTGCGGTAAGCAGCTCCTCAAAGAGACCACGCGCCAGGAGCCGGACGGCCGCCAGTTGCATGTTGAGCTCGGTCAGGCAGAGGAGGGGGTCTACCTCTACTGCGCCAACAGTTTTGACCAACGCCAATTGGTCCTTGTTGAGCCACGGCGGAGATCCATGCTGGAGTCCTACTTCCAGGAAATTGCCAGCAACAAGCCATAGGAGGATGCTGAAAAAGCCCGCCAGCGACATGGGAAGGTAAAGGTTTAGGCTAAGGCTGAGTTGATGAACGCCGGATCTTCGCTCAACCTGAGCCTTAACCTCAGCCTATCCCAAGCTGCGGCCTTGCTGACGGCCTTTTTGAGCATCCTCCAAGAGTGTCTTCCCGTCGCGTCGAACTATTCGAGTCTCCCCAGCCTGCGAAGAAGTGACGAGAAAAGCTTCCTCGTTGGTTTCTTCTAGCCGCTCACCCGTTTACTTTTTTATTCGATAGGTGCAAGCTCCTACCGTCACCTCTTCTTCTTATTCAACTGGGATCCGATCGCGCTATGGATGCCAGCCCCCAATCCCCCCCTCTCCCTTCCGTGCTCGTTGTAGACGATGAGCCGGATATCTGTATGGCCCTTGGCGATTTCTTGAAGCACAATGGCTATCCGGTTCGCATTGTGCAGTCGGGACGTGAGGCTCTCCGCGAGGTCGAAGCGGGAAAGATCGGGGTCGTCATTTTGGATCTCGGGCTTCCGGATCTGAGCGGCCTGGATGTTCTTCGGAAGGTCAAGAAATTGGACCCCCTGCTTCCGGTCATTGTGCTGACCGCATCCACACAAGAGAGTCATACGGTGGAGGCACTGCACTGCGGTGCCTTTACCTACCTGACCAAACCCTATAACTCGTATGAACTCAGATTCGCGCTCCGTCAGATCCTTGATGCGCAGAGGTTGGCGTCCAAGGTGGCGATGGCCGAGGGTGACCTGAGTGCCAGTGAAGAACGATTCCGAACGGTAATTGGAACCACTCCCGATGCGGTGGTGCTGGCCGATCACAAGGGAACGATTCTCTTATGGAATCAGGCTGCCGCGCGACTCTTCGGCTACATGGAGGGAAGCGTGATCGGTCAGCCGCTGACCATCCTGATGCCACAACGGTATAGAGAAGCGCATCTGGCAGGAATAGCCCGGCTAGAGACCACCGGCGAGGCCCGTGTCATGGGGCGGACGATTGAACTCCATGGCTTGAGAATAGACGGCACCGAATTTCCGTTGGAGCTTTCCATTGGAATCGGAAAAAATCCCGAGGGCATATTTTACAGCGGAATCATTCGTGACATTACGAAGAGAAAGGAAGCTGAGGAAGCACAACGACAGGCTGAAGCGCGCTGCCAAAGCGTCGTCGAGAATGCAGTGGAAGGTATCTTTCAAACGACACCGGATGGGCGGTTCCTGATGGCGAATCCCAGTTTGGCGCATATGCTGCACTATGATTCTCCTGATTTGCTGATCTCGACCGTCACGGATATAGGCCGCCAACTCTATGTCGACCCCCAAAAGCGGGAAGAGATCCGTTCGTTGCTGGCCCGGTCCGGGGTCGTACGGGGATTTGAAACTGAACTGAAGCGCCGGGATGGTCGCGTAATTTCGGTCTCGGTCACGGCGCGGACGGTGCGAGATCAGCAGGGAGCCATGGTCCACTATGAAGGGACGATCCAGGATATCAGTGAGCGGAACCGATTGGCGTCCGATCTGCTTGAAGAAATCAAAGTCGCGGAGGTCACCCGTGCGCTTGGAGATATCGGTCACGATGTCAAGAACATGCTGATGCCGGTGTTGAGCGGTGTGGATCTATTGCGGGAAGAGGTTCAAGAGCTTTTGGCTCGTTTGGCCGCGAGAGGGGAAGGTGCGCAGGTGGAAATAAGCCGGAAGGTGAGCGATGAGCTGATCGAGATGATCGTCAATAACACGCGCCGCATTCAGGATCGAGTGAGGGAGCTGGCCGACGCGGTGAAGGGGGTGACGACGGCACCTGAGTTTAAGCCCTGCCGGGTGTCGACCTGTGTTGCCGACGTGCTCACCTCGTTACAACGGTATGCGGCAGAGAAGGGTGTCGCATTGCGCGCTGAGGGTCTTGAATCGTTGCCGATCATCCAGGCGGATGAGAGGCGACTGTTCAATGCGTTCTACAACGTCATCGATAATGCTATCCCAGAAGTTCCCTCCGGTGGATCGGTCACAGTACGTGGAGAGGTCGATGCCGAAGCCGACATGATCGTGATTTCCATCGCAGATACGGGGAGAGGAATGCCCCCTGACGTGCGGGACGCGCTGTTTACTGGACAGGTTGTCAGCAGGAAAGCCGGTGGCACGGGGCTGGGAACAAAAATCGTGAAGGATGTGGTGGAAGCTCACAAGGGATCGATCAGAGTCGAAAGCGAAGTAGGAGCCGGTACGACGATCTATATTCGGCTCCCGCTCAACAGCGGGCGATAACGAATTGCAGAAACGGCGTCGATCCAGGCAATCTGCAATGTGCTTGTGCCCGCTGATATGTCCGTCGCACCGAGGGGCCGACCTCATTCAGGCGCGAGAGACTTCTCTTCGCGCGCCATTCTTGATGACAAGCACGATGAGATCCTTATCCCGAATCGCATAGACAATCCGATAATCGCCCTCGCGAATCCGATAGAGGTAGTCCCCGCCTTCGAGTTTCGTGGCGCCCGCGGGGCGAGGAGTGGCGCGGAGTGCCCGAAACCGCTTTACGAGAAGTTTCCGATCCGGTTTAGGCAATGCAAGGAGTTGTTGCGCAGCTGGAGGAGCGACGAACACTGTGGAAATCGTCTGATGCAATCAGAGCCCCAATTCTTTCAGAATGAGATCCAGCGGCTCGGCGCCCTTCTTGTTCGCCTGGGCTAGGGCCGCGCGGGCATCGACGAGATCGATACGATCTTCCAACGCCTCCAGCAGTCGCAAGTCCTCGATGGGCACCACTGCAGCGACTGCCCTGCCACGCCGGCGCAATAGCACACGCTCGTTGCCGAACGCCGCGCGGTTGATGGCATCGGCGAATCCCTCTCGCTCCTTATTTCCTTCCGAACTCCCCATGCCATACCTCCAAAGACAGTGGCAGTTAGACGGATAGACAGTGTGAATGGGGCAAGCTGTACAGTGGGTGGGCGGGGAAGTCAATCGACAGAGGAACCTACATGCGCCAAGGTCTCAACGAGGCGATCGGCTCCATGTCTCTATTCCTTTTTTCTCGTAATTGGGGTATGAAGTGGGGGCGGCGATTGCGTCGCGGTGCCATATTACTCATCCACATATCATCAGAGGAGACGCGCAATGGCTAAGGGCATGACACAGAAGAAAACGACTAAGAAGAAACCAGCCAAGACGGTGAAGGAAAAGCGCGCGGAGAAGGTTGCCAAGAAGAAGCGCTAATGCCGGCTGCGCTTCTGCAGTTCTGACCGAAGGAACGCCCACGGCGCCCATCGACGTGCGTCAGGAACAAGCGCACGTTGATGGTTGCGCTCTGGGGTCTTGATGCCCCCCCAGCCCTTGCAGCTACCGTCCTCTCTTCGATTGTCCTAAAGGCTTCGATCAGGTTGAAGCACACAGCTGTTAGTGTGTCCAGATCTTCTCCGGTATTTCAGCAAATGGATGGACGTGCAGCATCCAGCCGAAGAGCTGCGGTACGAAGCGTCCATTCGCCTGGTCGCATTCAGCTTCCGTGAGAATCGAGCCTTTTGGTCCGAACTTCGTCCAATCCGCCGTCTTCATCTCTTTCTTGGCCGGAAGGCAGATGTTCACATGCGCATGCCATTGCCCTACGCTCAGCGGAATGCGTCCATTCAGGTCCGTTTCATTCGCTCGCTTCGGTGCCGTGTACATGGCGCCTTCCAGCTCATAGCCATCTGCTGTCTTGCGATAGAGGAGCGATGTTGGCTCCGCAGGGTTGAAGCGAAAGGCCGCCTTAAAGCCTCGCCACTTGCTCGTGAAATGATAGTGCTCTTGTTGGACGTTGGGCAGGAACGGCTCGAAGCCATCTTTGATCGCCACCCGATAGTCTCGATACGGAGCTAAGGTTCGGCGGAGTTCACGGACAATCGCCGCGGCCTTTTCCTGATCAGCCGGATTGGAACGACGAAGCCCTGTCCAGTTGAAGTGCGGACCCAGGTGTTCATGGGACCCGCTCATCGATGTGACGGTTTCCTGCGTCTGATGCTCGTGCAGATGCCCATCGCCGTCGTCGTCAGCATGGGCAACGGGAGGCGCTGTAGCCTGCGGCGGACGAGAAGTGCCACAGGAGAGCACCAAGAAGGCAGATAAGACCAGGAGGAATCGGGGCATCGAGAATTCTTCCGCCGCCGTCTTATGCGTCACTTCTGGACGATAATAACAACACCCTGATTTG
>JBBRRM010000215.1:0-5652 GCA_038275915.1 Nitrospirales bacterium | reverse complement strand
GATCGGTTTTGGCGCCGCACAGCCCGCCACTAGAAGCATGATGATCAGAGGACTATACGACCGAACTACCACAATCCCCACCTGACCACCATCAACGAGCCTCGGCACATTTCATCGTTTCATCGGCCTCCACTGAGTTCTTTCCTGACCAACGATCGCATCATGACCGGATCGTTGTAGGCCACTTCGCTCAAGGCATCCATGATATGGAGCCCTTTCGTCGCAACCAACTCTTTCGCCTTTGCATAGTTCTTCGCAGTAAATCGCGCCACGGCCGGCTGGCCATTCACGATCTGACAAGCCAATACCTCGCCCTGTACTTCCAGGATGCCCCCCTGCTCGACCAGCATCTTCGCCTGCGCCGACGTGATGCCATGGAGCTGCGCAAATTCGACCAGTCCTCCTGTCTCAACCAATCGCCCGTCCGGCATGATGCAGAGCCGCTTGAAATGCGGTGACCAATCCTTACGGAAGTCGATGTACTTGATGTCACCACCTTTCGCGACCGCGCGATCCAATGTCCGGTAATCGAGTCCAAGATTTTTCTGTTGCAGCTTATGTTTTAGTTCATCCGGTAGCGTGCTGGTGAACACGTGAAATGCGGCGTCGGGAAGAGTCAAGGAACGAGTGCGGACCAGTTGCTCTGCCTCGGAGAACTGTATGAGGTCCAGAACGAAGGTCTGTTTTAGTCCGCCACCGGTCTGATCGATGATACAGGCAAACAGCCCTCGCGTGAGCAACCCCCCGATCTGTGGATAGACATAGATCCCGCCTTCGCTCAGTAAGGTAGTCATCGTTTCCAGCGGGACCTCATAACTTTCCGACAAAACCTTGGCATGTCCCGGAAGATCTTCCTGCTGCGTCATGGCACAAGCCGTCACATTCCCCGGTGCATCGAATTCAGAGTAGTCTTCGATCACGTTATAGAGGATCGTGGGCTTGGGCTTGTCGGTTTTTTTCTTTATTTTAAACATGAATAATATCGCTCCAAGCTATTGAGATATTGTGCATTCCTTCTCACCTAGCTAAATGGTGGTAGGCCGGCAGCGTCATCAACCGTCCATCCTCAACCGGCCCACCTATCGTAAAATGATAGAGCGACTGGAACGATCGCTCCTTGATCCCCACGATCTCATGGACCGGATCGTCAAAGAAACAGCCGATTCCCGTACCCCTGACCCCTGCCGCCTCCGCCTCTAGATAGAGCACTTGTCCCAGCAGACCCGCCTCCCAAAATAGACGTGGATAACAATGCGCACCGTCATCCCGCAGGCGGCCTTCAAACTCGGCAATCATTCCCAGCGAAAAGGCACTGTCGCCCGCAATGTCTTGATGGCAACTTATTTGAATGGCCGCCTTCCTCGCATCGCCCTCCAGTAGCCAAAAGAGCGGCAATGCTTCAGGACAACCTGGCACTGGAGTCCAAACCAGTTCCACGTTCATCGACTGCTGGAGCAAGGGGAGCTTATCCCGATCGCGGACCAGGACATAGACCCCGGGAGTCAGCCCATCCACGCGATGCACAAACAGGAGGAGATGAATGGCTGGTTTCCACGACAACACATCCCACGGCGTCGGCCGTTCCAATGGAGGCAACTCCGCCGCAGGCATGACACGACCCAGCATCTGAAAGAATGTGCCGGATGTAATTGATGTCTTCCCGTCAAGGGAGACGGCGCTCCGGCGTTGTCGAATGAGCTGGCCCGCCGATGACTGGTCGTCGTTCGTGAAGCGCGCGTCACTCGCTGTATACACCGGAGTCGCCCGCTGGTCCTCGGAGAGCATCACCACCGTTCGTTCATTCGTCGGCTTCCAGCACGCCGCCGCTACGTCATCAATGATCTCCCAGGGCACAGGATCTTCACGACTTAACCGATTCGCTTTCCCCTGCCATGTTCCTTTCGCCAACTCTTGCACAACTTCGGCCTCTAGAAAGAGCGGAACTGTGACAGGATGGTTATGCTTCGCATCGTTAGATGGCCACACGATGGCAAGGCAGTCAGGATGTTCCGGCTCCGCATGGATAAAGTCCTCTATGCGATCGGTGCCCAACAGAGCAGCAACCACTTCTTGCGAGTTTCCATCCAGGAGCGCCATGTGCCAACCCAGCGTCGCCGCGGCGATCCGGGCCGTTCCAATCGCATGTCCCACATCATGGTTGCAGTAGCGGAACGCCCGTTCTCCATACTTCCACGATTCCCGCCAATGGATCGAGGTCAGTCCGATGAGGAACGACTGATCAGGAAATGGCGCCAGAAGGCGAGTGATCTGATCGGCAGGAAATTCTGCACGAAGCTCGAGCCCATGTTCCTTCGACGCATAGTGGTAGAGGCCCCCTTTCAGATCCAGTCCTCGCATCTGTGGGACGACCAGATATCCTTCCGTGGGATGGAGATTCCCCGATGAAGGATTGCTGCGCAGGGCCCACTGCATGTCCCCCGCCTTTTTCCATGCCGACAAGCCGAGCGCGAATTCGAAAAATCGTGAGAGCGTCGCCATTGTGACCGGCTTGGGCGGTACGACTCTCCGGTTATAGATTGCGTCATAGGGTGGAGAGATCGGCTCATCATCCGGCCTTAATAGAGGCAACGGGATCAGAGGCGCCCCTTCGTATCGACGAAAGGGATCAGGCTGATTTGCCCAATCCAGATGCCCGAGCGAACGGGCATAGCGATTGAAATGGTGCTTGGTCTGGACGTGATAGCGGATCACGCGATCGATGGGATCGGTCGGCAACGTCTCGACTGGTTCGCGGTACAAGGGGATTTCTGTGGCCATCGTAATAGTCCATCACAGTCTACAGAGCCGCGGGAAGAAAAGTAAACGCAGGCGGAATAGGAGAGGAAGTATTGGAAGTGTCCGGCCAGATGCCGACGGTGGTGACGATCGATACAGTAATTAGATGAAGAACAGCGCAGTGGGCAGAGATTACGACCTCGCCTGTACCGGCCCGGAAGCCGATTCCTGTGCTGGGGAGTGACGTGCCGCTTCTTGCCAGGCTGACAGGTGCTCAGCCAGGCCGCAGGCAGTCAGATATTCACGATCAATGGGAGTGGGGACACCATTCGTGATGATGAGATCACCCTCCTCTTCCAATGCGTTGGCCACATGGACAGCTGCCAGCAAGCTAAACCCATCCTGACGACGTTCCCCTGGATGGTGATGAAAGGCCACAGCCTCCACGATAGCATCACTCACGCCCCAGAGCCCGAGCAGATAGGCGCCCACATCTTCATGCGACGCCTTGAACACGGCCCGCTCGGCATCGCAGACAAACAGCCGGCTGTCTCGCACATTCGTTAATACGTTACCGTACTCTTCAGGGAAGTTCGTGGCGAGAACCAAAAGGCCGATGTCATGGAGCAATCCGGCCATGAAAGCCCCCTCTACCCCGATCGAGCCGATGTCCTGACTCTTCGCAATATCTCGCGCAGACGTGCCGGTGAGGAGGCCATGCTTCCACAATGTCTCCAGCGGAATTGGCGATCGCTTGGCCTGTTCAAATTGTGCGAATACCTGCACGGAAAGAACCAGCGCCTTCACCGAATCGATGCCCAGAAGGGCGATGGCATGTGCCGGGCTGGAGATCGTGCGTCTGAGTCCAAAAAATGCCGAGTTCACGACCTGGACCAGTTTGGACACCATGGCCATATCCTGGGAGATAATTCTGGTCGCGACATCGACCGAGGCGGTGGAAGACCCCATCGCGGCCACCAGCTCTTGATAGAGGTGGGGAAGGCTGGGCAGGGTCCGGATACCGGAAATCAACGTGCGTAACGACTCATTGGTCAGGCGTGCTCCCAGCGCACCCGCCCGTGCGATGGTGGTCTTCAGCACCTCTGCTGTAAAGGGCATTGGAATGAATTGATGCGCCACTTCCAGCGCAGATACGATCGTAGCACTATGGGCACAGCTTGAAGAGGCGATGCGAATGACCCGGGGCGCACGACTTTTCACTTCCGCCAGCAGTTGAAGACCGCCCATGCCACTCAGGTGGATACCGGACAGGATCACGTCAATGGTCGACTGCGCGAGGACCGCCAAGGCCTCTTCTTCTTTGTCGACAAACTCCATCTCCCACTCGTCCGACAACGGGGCCAACATGGTTTCCAACGATGCGAGGGCTCCAGGCTCAGCCATTACAAACAACACCCGCTTTTTCATATGACCTCATGGTTGTCAATCATTGCAGATTCCACCATGCTCTCTGTCGGAACAAGCGGCATTCGACTTAAGGAAGCCCGGCAGTTTCCGCCGCGTCATAGGGATGCCTACGAAGCCGGCATTCTGCCTCATTGACCTCCTTTTCTCTCCACGCGTATGCTGCAGTCAACATAGTCAAGGAGAACCCATGCAATTCGATCCAGCGCTTGCCGCTCAGCAGGCTTTCAGCCGGGCAGAAAGCCACAACGAACTTGGCACTGACTGGGAGGACGCCGCCGAGGCCGAAGTGATCTTTTCATCGAATGCGGGTTCCACTGCCCGGGCGGCCTATGAGCAACTGCTCGCTCTCGCCGCTCGCTACCCGAAGGCATATTCCTTCCAAGCCTTCTGTATTTTCATCACCTGGCAGCAGATAGCTGAAGAGACTATCGCGCATCATTTCCAGACGGGGCTCCGGCTCTGCGAAACCTTTCTGGCCTCTCCTGACGGAAAGCATCGAGACGACTTCGAGCAGATCACCGAACTCTATGGTTCATTTCGAGATGGATTGGGACTCGATGAAGAGGATGAGATTCAAGTCGAATTTCGACGCGACACGCCTAAGGGAGGAGACTGAACGAACACGTATCCCGTGAAGCGTTGTTCGTGAAGCGCACAACGACCTGGTGTACGAGATACGAGCGACGGGATACGAACCACGCAAACCATGGCCGACGCCGACAAACATCGCGCGAGAATTTTTCTCCACCGCGGCCAACTCGCGCAGGCCAGAGCGGCATACGAACAGGCAGTCGCAGATGATCGCCTGGCCAATGACCACAGTGCTCTCTCCGACTCACTCGGAAATCTCGGCAATGTCTGCGCCCTATTGGAGGACCTGAATCAGGCAGAAGCCTGTTACAGGGAGATACTCTCGATCCAGCGCACGGAGCAGAATCATCAGGCCATAGCCCATACCCTCGTGAACCTCGGTAACCTGTACGTCGGAGCCGGCACTCCGGAGAAGGCACGCCCCTACTATCTCGAAGCCCTCGACCTCCTCGCACCCTTAAACGACCACCGCGCACTCGGCATCCTCTACCATAATCTCGGAATGGAAGAAGCCCGCCTGGCACAGTGGGCGGAAGCCACCGCATACTTCACGAAGGCCCTTGATGCACACCGCATTGTCGGCAATGAAGAAGGTCTGGCACTCACCTATAGCCAGCTGGGCAAAACATTTCTGGATGCCGCTGATGTGCGAAGGGCGGAGAAATGTTTCAACAACGCATCCGAACACTTTATCAAGCTCGGGAATGCTCCGGGTGAGGCCGCGGTGCTGCGCCTGCTCGCTGACGTATATATTCATGTAAAGGACCATGTATCGGCCATCCGTTGCCTCGAGCGCGTCGTGTTCCTCGCGACGCACTACAATCTTCCTGAATTGAACCGTGACCTGGAATCGTTGAACCACGTCCGCCAATCTGCTTCTCGCCCCTGACCCGCGCC
>JBBRRM010000214.1:0-5665 GCA_038275915.1 Nitrospirales bacterium | reverse complement strand
TTCTCGAGCGAGGGAAGACACGAGGTGAGCAGCCCTTTCTCGTGCTCCTTGATGGGGTCGAAGATCCGCACAACTTAGGAGCGGTTTTACGGACGGCCGAAGCGGCGGGAGTTCATGGAGTGTTTATCCCTGAGCGCCGTGCAGTCGGCCTGACACCGGTCGTGGCGAAGGTTTCAGCCGGGGCGCTCGATCATATATCCGTCGGGCGCGTGGGCAACCTGGTTCGTCTCATTCAGGATCTTAAAGCAGCTGGACTGTGGGTGTATGGTGTTGACCCACAAGCGGAGAAGCTCCACACTGACATCGATATGACCGGACCGATTGCGTTGGTGCTTGGAGGAGAAGGAGAAGGTATTCGACCTGGTGTATTGGGGGAGTGTGACGACCGCATCAGGATTCCAATGCAGGGCCGGGTCCAATCGCTGAATGTCTCGGCTGCAGCAGCCGTAACGCTGTTCGAAGTGGTCCGCCAGCGCCGCAAAGGTATCGTACCCGCGACGAAGCCTACCGAATCTTAATCGTTCCTTCTTGGATCGCGGTTTTGAGCAGCTGAGCGGTGTTCGACACGCGCATTTTTTTCATCATGTTGGCCCGATGGGCCTCGACGGTCTTCACGCTGATTTTGAGTCGTTGACCGATTTCCTTGTTTTTGAACCCGGCCCAAATCAGTTCAAGGATCTCTTGCTCCCGACTTGTGAGCGATTCAGGTCTCTTCTTGCGGGGTGGCGGAGTCAGATTGGCCAAAGAAAGTTTAGTTTTCGGCTTTGCAATCCGTGCCATTATCTTGTTCTCCTTTAACGAGTCACACAGTACGCTATAATTCAACTTGACGGATAAATGCGCAAGAACTAACCCTCGCCATGCCAACAGTGGATTATAGAGAAGTCTCTCGCCATAAGTAAATTGCAGGAGATTGGCCCTAGTGAAACTGCCTAGATCATTTCATTCGGCATGCATCGTGACTCGGGTGTTCCGAGCCAGAGTCTGTTCCTGAGTCGATTATGGATGAATGGTTTCTCTATCTTGTGGTTGGGACCGTAGGCGCACTCATCGGCAGTTTTCTCAACGTCTGCATTTACAGACTGCCCCGAGGCGAATCGATCGTCTGGCCCGGTTCCCATTGCCCCTCGTGCGCTCACCCTATCGAGATTTACGATAATATTCCTCTATTTGGCTATCTATGGCTTGGTGGACGCTGTCGGTCTTGCCGTGCCTCAATTTCGATGCGCTATCCCCTCGTCGAGGTCATCAATGCACTCGGCTATCTCACTATTCTAAGGTACTTCGGTCCTACCTGGACAGCCGCTCTCTATGCCTTGCTGTTTTCGGCGCTGATCGTAGTTGCGGCAACCGATCTCACTCATAAGATGATCCCCAATGTCATTACGATACCGGGAGTGGTGATCGGGGTTCTGGGCGCAATGACCGTTCTACCAGTGAGTGTGATTAATTCGGTACTTGGCCTGACAGTGGGGGGCGGTATTCTCTGGCTCCTGGCCTGGCTGAGCCCCTATCTCTTCGGCAAGGAAGGAATGGGAGGTGGCGACATCAAACTGCTCGCCATGATCGGCGCGTTTCTTGGTTGGAAGCCGGCGCTCCTTACCATAATGATTGGCTCGCTCTCTGGTTCTGTCATTGGCATCAGCTTGATCGCCCTGCGCATCATTAAGCGTGACGACTATATCCCTTTTGGGCCTTTTCTTGTATTGGGTGCCCTCCTCTCTATGTTTTTCGCCCAGCCACTCCTTGATTGGTATCAAGGTCTCTTCAGCCCCGGGTACTAACACTCCCCTTGTATCTCTTCGGGCGGCTCCCTGTATCTAATTCGTGAGGTATCTGACTAGCGTTTCTCCTCTTGCTCAGCAAGGGCATGGATCGGCTCCATGTTTTTTTCCCGAGTCACACGCAAAACCATGCGAACTTGCGAAGTATTTCGTTTCTGCTCTCTCCAAAACCTCAAGATATCTGGTTGTAGAGGAGTACGGGCATGGGTCTTGGAGACCAGAATATTCCTCACAGTGAGAGTTCGTCTGCGAGAAGAAAAGGGCGATGCGGAGAGATGTAAAGACAGGGGAACAAGGCTGGAGTTTGACAGAACTTCTCATCGTACTGGCGCTTCTGGGAATCATGAGTGTGTTGGCCGGGCCGAGTTATCAGACATTGGCTGCAAGGGTCCAGGCGCGCAGCGCGACTGTGGAAATTGCTTCCGAACTCCGGCTCGCCAGGCAACTGGCGATGGCCAGACGGGAGCGTCTTCGAGTCACATTCGATCGAGACCATCGCACTATCATAATTCGACGTGCAGACGCTGAAGGCACGCTGCACGTCCATCAGTACGCGGACAAGGGAGTAGTAGTGGAGGAGCCAACCGCTGGCCCTGAACTTTTGTTTTATCCCAGCGGTCGATCGGCCACGCCTACGACGATTCGCGTGCGAGACCGCCAGGGCCGGGAAACTATATTCACGGTGAGCATCACCGGAAGAGTGTCCATCTCATGACACGGAATTCATTATGTTACGCAGAGGGCGGAGCCAGCTTCGCCGAAGTGCTCGTGGCCATGGCGCTGACCATGATCGGGTTAGCTGGTGCCATGGGGGCCTTTCAAGCAGCCGAGCGCAGTCTTCGCACAAGCATGTTGGCGACGCGGGCCCTGAACCTGGCCGAGTCGCGAATTGAAGCGAAACGATCCGTACGGTGGGACCGCCTTTTGCTGGATGACTTGAACCATGACGGCATTCCTGACCTTGTCATGCATGACGATGGAACGGGCGGCGATGTGCTGGCTGGCGATGGAGTGTACTCCGGGAGTTGGGACCAGAATGGCGTCCATCTGGTCTGGACGGTGACGCCCAGCCGCTCCGGTGCTCTGTCGGCCTCAGGGTATGTATTCCTTGAAGCTCGCGCTGCCTATACAGTCGGCGAAGGCCAGCGTGAAGTGCGAGTCGGTACCTTGCGCGCTAACCCGGTGTTCGTCGGAGGTCAATAACGTTCAGTAACTTGGAGCAGAATAGGATGCGGAAAGAAAAGCAGATAGGCGATATCCACCACAGCGCGAAGATGGAGGCAGGGACCAGCTTGGCCGAGTTGATGATTGCCATGGGGGCTGGGCTGGTTGTATTGGCCGCCACGCTTCAAACCCTATCCTATTTCCAGCAACAATTTACGAGGCAACAACGTGAAATCGCGCAACAACAAGATCTTCGTGTTGGCCTGGAGGTTTTAGAGCAGGAATTGCGCCTTGCCGGGTCCGGTTCTCTCATTACCGCTGCTCAGGACATGGTCGAGTTTTCGGCGAATTTACAAGGCCTCTCGACGACACTCACAGCGGCGGTGGCGGTTGGCCAAACGACTCTGTCAGTCGACGACGGGCGAGGGTTGGATAATGGAAAAACTGCGGCCGTGTGTTGGATGGAGCATTGCGAGTCGTTGGTCATGGCGCGCGACGGGCAACGACGCCTGCTAACGATAACACAGCCGCTTACCAGGACGATTCCCGCCGGGGCCTTGGTGTCCCTGCTGAATCGTGTCCGATACTACAGTCGCCGTGATGACCAAGGTGTCCTAAGGCTGCTTCGACAGGTCGATGGAGGATCGAGCGTGCTGGTTGGCGACATCAGGGAGGCGCGATTCTCCTACTGGGATGAAAATGGGCAAGTTGTATCTCAGCCTGCGCTGGTCAGCCTGGTTGTCGTGGAAGTAAAGATGTCCGATCAAGGAATTCGTGAGGTTCGGGAAATCAGTCTCCGGACATAATGGAGGCACCTCCAATGAAAATGGGAGTGAGGATATAGGGATGGAAGCGCGGGGTGCATCGAAGATAATGAGTCTGTCCGATAAGGGTCACGTACTTCTTGCGGCGCTCATGCTGATTTTCTTGCTTGGGATCGCCAGTATGACGTCTCTATATTTGGCAGGACAGGATAGACCTGGTGTAAATGCCCTGGAAGAGGACAACCTCGCGCAGCAGGTCGCCGACGGTGCCGCGGATGTCGTGATGGGATGGTTTCATGATCCTTCAGCCACTCCGATCGCTATTGCGGGATTGCTCGCCAAGCGTCAAGGAGACCTTGTGAGAGGGCCGTCGTTTTTCGACGAGGCGGGGCGCTCGCAATTTATCGGGACCGCCGATCGCCCGGACATCATGTTCGATGCCGGGAGCCAGGCGGACAACCAGACGTTAAACGATTCACCGACTGGCTTCTCCAATGCCATGAAGGGGCTGGGCCGGATCCTTGCTGTGAAACTATATGGTCCTCTGCAGCCAGGACTGCTGAGCACGGTTGAGGTAACGGCCACGACGGTTGATCGCCGGCCTGTTGCACGAACGGTTCAGCTTCAACTCGGGGCTGTATCGATCCCTCCGGTTCGCTCGGCGGTACAAGTTGGAATGGCGCTTGGAACCACACAGTCTGGCGGTGAGTCTTCCGTATTGGTGCATTGGGGAGACCAGCGAGTGATGGGGAATCTTTCGGTGAGACGACTCGAAGACTTTGCTCTCAAGAGTAGTGCGGCGCCGGTCACAGGCCAATCTTATGACCAAATGATGCAGCCGCAGGATCGATGGACCGACTATTGGATCGGCGGGACAGTATTTGTTACGTCTCCTCCGCCTGGCCAGGGAGTGAATCCGCCACTTCCCTCAAATGTCCACACGTCTCAGAATCCGACGCCCGGTGTTCAGCTTGACCAATGGGAGTATGAGCCATTGAAGCGGACTGCACTTCAAGTGGGTACCTATTATCGGCTCGATCCTGTCGGACGCCTGCATCCTCTGGGGGCGGCGGAGTCAGATCAAGGCTTGGCGCCGGCGGATGTGCTCGGGTCCCAAGGGGTTGGCCACCAGCGCGGGCTTGTGTTTATCGATACCATCGATGGGAAGGCGCCCAGTCTGGACAACGTAGGGACGTTAGTTCTGGATACGGACTATTTCGAGGGGCTTCTAGTCGTACAAGGGAACGTGATTCTCAGGCCCGGTCCCAGTGGAAAATCCGTTCCGGCCTTGAGTCCGTCGCCCGAGGGAACGAACTCGTTGGGGGCAAGAGTACCGGTGCAACTCACAGGGATTCATGTGAACGGAGTGCTATATGCTGCCGGGACCATCATCCTTGAACGGTCTACCCGTATGCACGGCGCTCTGATTGCCGGGAACACGGTGACGACAGCTAGAACAGGAATGGTGGCTGAAGTCTGGTACAACATTGAGTTGAAGCAGGGGCTCTTTCGAGGGGTTCCTGTCGTGTATCGAGCGCCAGGAACTTGGATGGCGAAGTATTAGCAAGGTGCTGGAACATCCAATACCAGCATTCTCACCTCGTTCAGCCGCTCAACATGCAGATGAAAACCTCTCGGATGTCGCAATCAACAAATGATTCGTCCGCTGCCAAATCTAGTCAAATCAGAGGGTGAACGGGCCACAGGGATGTCAAACGTGCTGACAGTCGACGTTATAGCGTGCCAGAACTGTTTTTCGCGTCCCGCTAAATGCTTGGAACTGAGACGAAGCTTGGGATATGACCGTTGAGACCGACCATCTGAGTGGAGGAAAGGTAGGCAAAGCGGAGGGGAGTCATGGCTCCGGCAAGAAGGCGACCCGTGGGACTCAACCGGCTCGCACGATCGAGCAAAATGTGTTGGATGCGCTGATTTATCGCGGGATTATCAGCG
>JBBRRM010000213.1:0-5667 GCA_038275915.1 Nitrospirales bacterium | reverse complement strand
CGTTTTGCTGAATGACCGTCCCGATCGTGGCGGTTATGGCAATGAAGAGGAAGAGGAACACCGCCAATTTGATCGACGCGAAGAACTCAACCAGTTCGCGGGAAAACTCCTCCCATCCCAGTCCTGGGGCGGGTGACCGGGGGCTGCCCTGTTCGGGAAGCGTGTTCGACTGACCATTCATCGTGTTGACAATCCCTTTCTCATTACGAGGCACACACTGTCACCGCCCTCTGGACACATGGCCTGGCGCATAGCACGATCATGGCTCTGGAAGACGGCGCCTGTCCCGGACGCGCCCTTTGTGGCGCCGTAGATTAAGGGGGCGAGAACCGCAGAATTTCGTCATCTTACAAGTGCTAGAAAAGGGGTGTCAAGCAAGCCGGCCGCAACCCCACACGGGACGTTTTCTGAAAGGAAGACACGAAAGAATAGACATGGAGGGGGCGCTCATACTAATATCCTGTGCCAACCTATTAGGCTATCGCCAACCGAATCTTGAGGAGCCAATGAGAAATAACTATCTGTTCACATCAGAGTCCGTGACTGAAGGCCATCCGGACAAGATAGCCGACCAGATCTCCGACGGAATCCTCGACGCGATCATTGCGCAAGACAAATATGCCCGGGTCGCCTGCGAGACCATTCTGACCACCGGAATTGCCTTCGTGGCCGGAGAAATCTCGACCAAGGCCTATGTCGAGATTCCCGATATCATTCGGGAGGTCATCAAGGACGTCGGCTACTGCGACGCCTCCTGGGGATTCGACTATCACACCTGTTCCGTCCTCACCGCCATTCACCAGCAGTCGGGCGATATTTCCATGGGAGTCGACTCCGGCGGGGCCGGCGACCAGGGGCTCATGTTCGGCTATGCCACCAACGAGACGACCGAACTCATGCCGATGCCGATCGTCCTCGCCCATCGACTCACCAAGCGGCTGGCAGAAGTACGGAAAAAGAACATCCTGCCCTGGGTGCGGCCCGATGGAAAATCCCAAGTGACCGTGGAGTACCGGAACGGGAAACCGGTGCGAATCGACACCATCGTCGTCTCGACCCAGCACAGCCCCGACGTGACGAACAAGCAGATCGAGCGCGACATCATGGAGAAAGTCATCAGGCCCATGATGCCGAAAGGGCTCTACGACCAGGCAAGCGTGAAGCATCACATCAATCCGACCGGCCGTTTCGTCGTCGGCGGTCCGATGGGCGATACCGGCTTGACGGGCCGCAAGATCATCGTCGACACCTATGGCGGTCATGGGAGCCATGGAGGCGGTTGCTTCTCCGGCAAGGATCCCACGAAAGTGGACCGGTCGGCCTCATACATGGCCCGCTATATTGCCAAGAACATCGTTGCCTCCGGGATCGCGCAAAAGTGCGAAGTGCAGCTTGCCTATGCGATCGGCGTAGCCGACCCGGTCTCGGTGCTGGTCGACACGAAGGACACGGAAAAGATGTCGGTCGAGAATCTGGACAAGCTCGTGCGGAAACACTTCCCCCTGACTCCCCGCGGGATCATCGACCATCTCAAGCTCCGCCGCCCGATCTTCAGAAAGACCGCCTCATACGGGCACTTCGGTCGCAGCGAACCGGAGTTCACCTGGGAAAAGACCGACAAGGCAAAAGTATTGCGCAGAGAAGCAGGACTGTAGTTTAGACCGGACCGATTACAGGGGGGACGGATTGAAAAATCCGGCCCCCCTTTTTCTGGCCATAATTGATCATCAGACGATTGACGCTTTGAAGGAGGCCTCACGTGGATAACGAATACGATGTGAAGGATATGAAGTTAGCCGACCAGGGCAAACTCAAGATCGAATGGGCCGAAGCCACCATGCCGGTGCTCCGACTGATCAAGAAACGCTTCCAGCGGGAAAAGCCCTTCAAGGGCCTTCGCATGACGGCCTGCCTCCACGTGACGACGGAAACCGCCAATCTGATGAAAACACTCCAGGCCGGAGGAGCCGAGGTCCGGCTCTGCGCTTCCAATCCGCTGAGCACGCAGGATGAGATCGCAGCGGCGCTCGTCAAACATGACGGCATTCCCACCTTCGCGATTAAAGGCGAAGACAATAAGACCTATTACAAGCACATCCAATCAGCGATCGCCCACAAGCCGCAGATCACGATGGACGACGGAGCCGATGTGGTCTCGCTGATCCACTCCAAGCGCAAAGACCTGCTTAAATACGTGATCGGCGGCACGGAAGAAACCACCACCGGCGTCATCCGACTCCGCAGCATGGCCGAGAAGAAAGTGCTGAAGTTCCCGGTGATCTCCGTGAACGATGCCGACACCAAGCACCTGTTCGACAACCGTTACGGGACCGGTCAGAGCACGATCGACGGCATCATCCGCGCGACGAATCGCTTGATCTGCGGCACCACCTTCGTGGTCGCCGGCTATGGCTGGTGCGGACGCGGGATCGCGATGCGCGCCAAGGGCATGGGCGCTGACGTCGTGGTCACCGAGATCGATCCGGTCAAAGCCATTGAAGCGGTGATGGATGGGTTCCGCGTCATGCCGATGGAGCAGGCCGCACTCGTGGGAGATTTCTTCGTCACGGTCACCGGCAACCTCAAGGTCATCCGCGGTGAGCACTTCGCTAAAATGAAGGAAGGGGCCATCGTCTGCAACTCAGGCCACTTCAACGTCGAGTTGGATATTCCCGCCTTGGAGAAATTGAGCCGCAGGAAGAAACTCATCAGACCGGGTGTCGAGCAATTCACCCTGAAGACCGGTCGTCGGGTCAGTCTGCTCGGCGAGGGGCGACTCGTGAACCTGGCGACGGCCGAGGGTCACCCCTCCCGCGTCATGGACATGAGCTTCGCCAACCAGGCGCTCGGTGCGGAGTACTTGGTGAAGAATTACAAGAAGCTGGAGAAGAAGGTCTACCCGGTCCCCCCGGTGATCGACAAAGAAATCGCCCGTCTCAAACTCGCCGGCATGGGGATGCAGATTGATATGCTGACGAAGGAACAGTACAAGTATCTCGCATCGTGGGAAATGGGCACATAAGAAATTAAGTTCATAGATAATCGAAAGGCCCGCCGGGTTCATACCCGGCGGGCCTTTTCATTTCCAGAAAATTCAGAAGAGTGACGGGTCCTCTCGCTAACCAGCCCGCCCGTCTTCGCACCTCGCGCGCTATTGCCGCGTCAGTCGAACCGATTCGGGAGTCGCTCCTCCAATTGTTGAATGCACGGGTTCATTGCGCTGTACTCTTATCGCCTCAAAAATGGACAACGCATTCTTCATCAGCGAAGCCCAGACGGTGTTCCTGTCAAAGCCTCGATCGAAGGAGGAGGCGCCTGTAAGGTGAGTTGCACGCGCGCAATGAGGGCTTGAGACTCAAACGGTTTGGGAAGAAATGGGAAACGCCCTCGGCGTATACCGTAACGTGCCAACTCTTGATCAATATTGCCGGACATGAGGATCACACGCAGGCCGTTTCGCAAGTGAAGCGCGCGGACAGCAAGATCATGGCCATGGACGTTGGGGAATTCGTTACTGCTAGAGGCAAATGAAAATTCTGGCGGAGGCATGACAATATCAGTCAGCAGGAGATGAATGGGTTCTCGATGTGTCTTGAGTATCCTCAGCGCCTCTGAGCTATTGGCCGCAGGCAGGACATAAAAACCTGCTTGCTCGAGTATCGCCTTGCAGAGATGGACGATGGCGCTCTCATCGTCGACGACCAAAATTGTCTGTTTTGCCACTGGCCTTGGAGCGTGATCCAATTGGGACATAGCGAAGGATCTTCCATGAAGTGAATTATGTTCACTAGAATAGCCGCCCTCCTATAATTGTGCCAGCAAAAGCGCATTGTTGTTGAAGAGACAGACGATGGCAGGGAAATATCCCCTCTTCGTAAACCCGGCTGAAGGAGCGAGAATTTTCAATGGCGCAATTGATCGTCGGTCATGGTGTATCAGGCTACTTTGACATCAGATTGACATCAAGCTGGCAGTGCTCGCCTATTCGTCCTTACATTCCTGACTTGAATCTAGGGTCCTTCCCAGTAGTGTCATGCGCCAATTGGCGCAAAGGCTGTTTTTCTATTGGGAGGGAAAGGTGTCTATGCCGATTATTCACATCAACGATATTGCGCTTCAGTATCGAGTATCAGGAAACCGGGACAACCCTACGATGGTGTTCGCCCCTTCACTGCTGGGGTGGAGACTCTTTCAGTGAGCTGCTGGCAGAACTCGAGAAGAATTTTCACCTCGTGGTACTTGATATCCACGGTCACGGTGCCAGTGGCTATCGGAACGGGATGACACTTGAGGTGATGACGGAAGATTTTTATCTCTTATTGAGGAAACTGAGCTTTCAGAAAGTCGTGTGGTTCGGATGTTCGATCGGCGGAATGATCGGCATGCGTCTGGCGCTGGCACATCCTGACGTACTTGATTCGCTCGTACTGATGGCGACGACTGCGCGGCTGGATCCGCCAGAGATTGAAGAGGCGACGCTGCACCTGTGGGCAATGTTTCGCGACGGACATCGCGAAGACATCGCCGATTCTGCGATGAGCTTTTTCTTCGCAGCCCGGACGTATTAGGCCCGACCGGAACTGATTGCAAAATACAGAGGCGAGCTAACAGGCACGGAAGAGGCTAGCGGAATGTTTGCCGCGGCACTCGCCGCCTTCGATCGGTCAGATATTGGCGGCGAAATCCACAGGATCAACCCCCCCCACTCTTGTCATTGCAGGGAGTGAGGATCTGGCAGCAACGCCCGCACAAGCTGACTTTATCGCCGCGCAAATTCCAGGCGCCGAGCTGGAAATTATCGAAGATGCCAGTCACCTAGTTGGAATCGAAAAGCCTTTGGAAATTACTAAACTAGTACGCGACTTTCTATCCAGGCCCCCTGCCGTCTAGCTGAACCCGCTGATTAAGAATCCTGCCGAACGCCTATCGCAGAATACCCAGAACAATCTATTCCCATTGGACAGCGAGGATGAACCATGACTCAACAGACGTATGAGTTGTGGTGGGTGGGGCATGTTGGGCACCAGCTTGGCACCATCCAGGGCTTATTAAATCTTGAGGTAGACCTTAACCGCCTGCCGATAGTTTTTATAGGTTTCCCATGCCTTCTCTAGCCTCTTGTTCAGCTCTTTCCACTCGGCGTCATACCTATCCTTATCTATTGGGTCAGGATAGAACTCTAACCGTTGTCCTTGTACTGAGAAAAATGTTCTCGCAACGAAAGACATCAATTCTTTCATATCCCAAGCAAGTTCTCCGGCCCTCAGTTGAATTGTTGCGTCGAGGTATTGATTCTCAATGAGCTGGAGCTTCGCTATTAGGTCGCCGATCACATGGAGATCTTTAAGCGGAAGGTCGCTTGTAAAAATTCGATAGTTCAGAATGTAGTCAATTTCGGGTTCGGTTGCTATTGCGTCGAGCTTCTTGAAGATGGCGACATCGTGTTCCCGATTGAGACCAGCGAATGAACGCCACCAGTTCCACAATTTGCCTATAAGCGGGAGGCTTATCCAGTCCATTAGCCACCTGATAACGGTTTTGGGGATCTTTACCTACCGGCTGACTATATTACATGGGATGGAACAATCGATATGGGACTATCCGGGGCTGTCCATCTTGTGGAAGAGTCCGCTGATTAAGAGTGGCAGTAAGCCAATTATTCGAACA
>JBBRRM010000212.1:0-5713 GCA_038275915.1 Nitrospirales bacterium | reverse complement strand
CTATTCTCATCTGAGGAGAGCGGCGTGTCAATCGGCAAAACATGACAGACTCATATCGTTTTCAGTGCTGGGGAATTAGTCTTAGTACCATACTGATTGCTGTGATGGATATTCCTGCGGGAACTTTTCGTAAATTGGTTTTGACATCTGACCTCATGACATACCTCTCACGTGAACACGCGGAGAGGTTCTACTTTTTCAGGTCGGCCTGGTCCATCGCTATGAGAGGCGAGGGCGATTCAGAGGCGGCCTATTTGGTGCGCGGGTCTGACTGGTCTCTCTCGTTCGTCGCACTACACACACGAGACAGACCGGAGCAACCAGATGAACCAGCTCCCCGCCACGCGCCAGGAAATAGTTCCTGGCACCTTTTCAGCTCTTGAGCCGAGGGTTGGGCATCTCCTGCCTCTTGTTTCCGTAGCCAACGTTCAGGGAAGTTTGTACTCTCCTTTCCAATCAGACCAGCCCGCGCCAGTGGCGGCTATGAAGTTGCCCTGAAATTTGCTGCTGCCGCTGATACCGTTGTATTTCCCGGTTCCTCCCACAAAGCGCTCATCACCTGGACAGGCAGGCATCGCACCCGTGCATTTCCACTCCATGAAGATTTTGTCCCCATCCGCGTCTGTGACCATGCACGACCCGTTCGCGTTGGCACGTCCTTGATTCACGTCGTTAAAAATAGGGCAATCGACCCGGGCTTTGTGCAGGAAGCCTTCGCCCGCGTCGTTGAAGATGACCCCAGCCACCACACCAGCATAGACGGTCCGGTTTGCTCCGAGCTCCTGTACGTGCCCGCTGAAGGTCCAACCAAAATGAGCGGAGTATGTTCCGCTTTTTGGTAGATCAGCCGCGGAGGCGGGTGAACTGAGACACACCGCAGCAACTGCCAGTGTGTACGCGATGAAAGTTTTTCGATTCATGAATTGTTTCTCCTATTCGTCAGGTTAACCATTTCGGACGGACTCGGACCGCCACGCGCCGGGGAATGTTGGTTTGCAAGACCTGACCCCGTTTCTTATTCGGGACATTCTACGTTTTCAAGGCAGCCTGGTCCATCGTTGCATGAAGAAAGAAGAGGGGAGGGGACAAAATTCAGAAGGCCGTCTATTTGGTGACCGCCCGAGTGGATCCATGGATCGATCAACCGCTCTTCAATCATGAACCCACGACGCTGCGCACCTGCAACAGCCTTTCGGAGCGGAAGACTGGCAAGCCACCATTGCCGCGACGCTGAGCTTGGAATCCACGATGTAAAGGCGTGGGGGGGCCGAGGAAGCCACCAGAAAAGTAGCCTGAGCTGGCCCGGGTTTCGTGGACACGCTCATCCTTTTGCTGTCTGCGCTGAGAGATACCTCCTGATACGAGCCTCCTGTTCGGTGCGGTATTCCGCAATCCGGCTTCGATCAGCTTCGGTAAGCGCGCGCCGGAGAGCGGCAGCTTCAAGGTCCTGGCAGTAAGCCGGCGTTCCGGGCTGCTGCCGCCAGGAGTTGTCCAGATCACCACTGTCGACAGGGTCGAAGCCAAGATCGTCGACGAGGCGAAGCACTGTTGCCTTGGAGTCCAACGAATCGCCAACGGCCGAGAGAGCGATCCGCCCCTTCGTTCCCCTCGGAACGCCCTTTTCGAGAAGGCTTTTGGCGAGGATGTTGTTGAAGGCCTTGATCACGGGACGCCCGATCTGCTGCGCGACCCACTGGCTATCGAGCATGCCGCGGTCGATCGCATCGATACGGCCATCTCGAAGCTCGGGATGGTAGTTGCCAATATCGATGACGACGACGCTGCTCGGTACGTTCGCAAACAACGCCCGTGGAAGATCGGTGACCGCCTTCGTTGGGATCGCAATGATGATGATTTCTCCGGCTTTGGCGGCGTCGACAACGGAAACGGGCGTCGCGCCGATCTCGGCCGCCAACGCGGCCAGGCTCTCCGGTCCTCTCGAGTTCGCAATCGAGACCTGATGTTCGAGCTTGGAGAGATGGCGCGCAAGTATCCCGCCCATGCTTCCAGAGCCGATGACTCCAATCCGCATGTGCGTTCCTCCTTTTCCCTTTTCTTGTTCCAGCCTGTCCCTTCTGCTTGTTCGACACTTGGGTTGGAACCGACATTATGGAGGCGAGGGCGACCCTCGAAGGCATCAGAAAAGTAGCCTGTCCGATTTTCGTTCCTTCGATTGGCTGCGGAATCGGGCAGGCGGGAGCCCGAACTCTCGTTTGAAGGCGCGGTTAAAGGAGGGCTCCGACTCGTAGCCGACCTCGGCAGCAATGTGCGCAACGCTACTGCTCGTGGACTTGAGCATTTGTGCACCGAGTTGGAGCCGCCAGCGGGTCAGGTAGGCGATAGGGGTTTCCGAGAGATAGCGCCGGAATCGTTCGGCCAGGACAGAGCGCGACGTGCCGACCTCGTTCGCGAGAGCGGCGATCGTCCAGGGATGGGCAGGTTTACGGTGCAGGAGCGCCAAAGCTTTTCCGACTTCCGGATCGCGGACGCCGGCCAGCCATCCGGTCTGCTTCGGCGGGAGCAGACCGATGTAGCGTCGCAGCGTTTCGATAAACAACACCTCCGATAACTTGGCCCGCACAGCCTCGACCCCGGGCCTGCCGGTATCCGCGCGACCGACCGAGTGACGGATAGATTGTTCCAGCCATTGGCCGGACTCGTCGTTGCGGATGTTGACCTTTAGAATGGGTGGCAGTCCGCCCAGGAAGACGTGGCCGAGGTGGGGGTCGCAAGTCATGTAGCCGCAGATGATTTTCGTGAGAGCCCCGCCGCCGCCACAGCGCGAGACCGTCAGTCCCTCCGACAGCACGCGTTGCAATTCGCCGGCGCTATCCATCGGTGCGACCGGTGACCCGTTTCCCATGATGTGCGAATCGCCGTGAGGAAAGACCACGATGTCTCCGGCATCGAGGGGAACCGTCCGATCGACTCCCTCCATCCGGGCGTAGGCACGACCCTCGGTGACGAGGTGGAAAATAATCACATGTTTGGAGCCGACAGAAAGGTGGGAAGCCATCGTACGCGAGTCGGGTTCGTGTGCACACCAGGGAGCCGAAAACTCGGCGTTATAGAAGAGAGATCCGTCGAGCTTGACGGCCTTGAGGACTTCGGACAAGACATCCATGCGGCTCACCCACTGCAGAGACAGCGTGCCGGCAAAGAACCCCGGACGCCGGATCAAGAGAAGCGCAGCCTAGCACGCTCCGGCTAAGAGAACCAGACTCCCAGGTAAGAGTATTTCCGTCTCATCGTACTACAGTGCGCCAGGTGGTTCAGCGGCGTGCTGAACCGTTCAGACAACAGCAAACTCACAAAAAGGAGGAACGTCATCATGGCTATCAGTACCCTGTCACCCGTCGTGGAGAGGATGAAGGATCGATTGAAAACAATCTGGATGGCCGGTGACTACGATCGATTCTCGCGCTACCTGGAAAGCGGTGCGCGAGAGTTCTACGAGCGCCTGCAAGTTGCGCCGGGATGCCGGTTGCTGGACGTAGGCTGCGGCTCCGGTCAGCTTGCGCTAATGGCCGCAAAGGATGGCTTGGAGGTGACCGGTGTGGACATCGCGAGCAATTGGGTGGAGCGAGCACGGGTACGCGCGCAAGCGGAGGGTCTGCATGCCCGCTTCGAGGAGGCGGATGCAGAGGCACTGCCCTTCGACGATGCGAGTTTCGACGTCGTAGCGAGTTTGATCGGAGCGATGTTTGCCCCGCGTCCGGATCTGGTCGCGAAGGAATTGTTGCGCGTGTGCGTCCCCGGGGGGATCGTTGCCATGGCCAATTGGACGCCGCAGGGCTTTATCGGACAGATGTTCAAGACCATCGCGAAATTCATTGCGCCGTCCGGTATGCCCTCGCCCGTCCTGTGGGGCGATGAAGCCACGGTTCGCGAACGGCTTGGCGATGGACTGTCTGAGCTTCACCTGGTCCGGCAGTACTACACGTTCAGTTATCCCTTCCCGCCATCGGATGTCGTAGAGCTCTTCCGTCTCTATTATGGACCGACCAATCAGGCGTTCGTGTCCCTCGATGGGGCCGGTGAAGAACACCTTCGCCGGGAACTTGAATCGCTGTGGTCTTCTCACAACCGAGCGGGAAGGGATTGCACGACAGTCCAGGCAGAATATCTGGAAGTCATCGGCGTACGTGCGTGACAGCTGAATGGATCACACAAAGGAGTATCACCATGACGAACCCGACAGAGACCGAGTTGCAGCAGGAAACGGGTCTGTACGACATGACGAATCTGGGCAAGATGAAGAGTCTGGCGGTCCATGCGCCTGAGGCGATGAACGCGTTCGTCGCTTTCGACAGGGCCGCGCTAGCGGCCGGCGCGATTCCGGTGAAGTACAAGGAGTTGATGGCCCTGGCCGTCGCATTCACGACACAATGTCCCTACTGCATCGAACTGCATGCGAACAAGGCAAGAGAGCAGGGCGCGTCGGACCCGGAGATCGCTGAATCGGTGCTCGTGGCAGCTGCCTTGCGCGCCGGCGGGGCGATCACGCACGGCACACATGCGATGAAGGGGATATGAACGGACTGGCGGGCCGATAGAGCCGGCCCGCCAGTCGCCAGGACAAGGTCCTAAACGCGGACACCGACGCCGCAGACTCTATACGCTCGGGAGAGACGCAGTGAATCCGTTCGCCACAATCGAAAGGAGGCCACCATGAAACCATATCGACTATTCGCTTTGACCCTGGGGTTGTTGCTTGCGTGCTCCACTCTCGCATCGGCGGAAATCCTGGCCCTGCTCAACTATGAGAGCAAGCCGAACCAGCCGCTGAGACGGGAAGGGATTGCGATCATGGACATCGATCCCGAGTCCGGGAACTTCGGGAAGGTTCTGATGGAGATTCCACTGCCGTCCGACCTTGTGGCGCACCATATTTTCTTCAATCGCGATCGGAGCAAAGCCTATATCACGGCGTTGGGGAAAAGCATTCTGCACGTCGTGGATCTCAGGACATTTCCCTACCGACTTCGTGCGATCGACGTGCCGGACTGTCAGTTCGGCGAGGATCTCGCCGTGTCGGAGGACAACAGAACCTGGTACCTCACCTGCATGGGCTCGAGCAACGTCATCATGGGGGACGCGCTCATCGATAAGCCGATCAAAACGGTCAGCGCCGAGGAGCCGTCCGTGGCGACGATTCGGTATCCGCACGGGATTGCGATTCACAACGGCATCGATCGCGTCCTCGTGACCAGTACCGTCAAGCCGGATATGTCCGATGCGGGAGATTCGATCACGGTGCTGGAGGCCGGCAGCGGAAAGGTGCTCTCGACGCACAAGGTCTCGTTAAAACCTTCTCCGGCAAAAGCCGCTCCCGTTGAAATCATGTTCAGCCCCAATGCGAATCCTCCTGTGGTGCATATCACCAATATGCTCGAAGGAACGTTGTGGGCTGGAGTATGGGATCCGGCAAGCAAGGCCTTTTCGTTTCATCAGGTCGATGACTTTGGCTCCCGGCAGCAGGGCATGCCGCTCGAAATACTCTATAACGCCAAGGGGGATCGCCTGTTCGTCACCACGGCCAAACCGGGGTTCGTCAATCTGTACGACAACAGCAATCCCCGGCAACCGAAGTTTCTCAAGACGATCGCAGCCGCGGCCGGCGCGCACCATAGCGTCCTGTCGCCGGACGAGCGCTACCTGTTCGTCCAGAACAGCTTCCTCAATCTGGACGGCATGAGCGATGGGTCCATCA
>JBBRRM010000211.1:0-5774 GCA_038275915.1 Nitrospirales bacterium | reverse complement strand
GCCACCTGTGTCTTGAAGGCCGCCCCGTGATTGCGTCTCGTTCGCTTCATCGCCTCGCTCCTCTAGTTTGCCACCCGCTGGTGGCTTTGGTGAAGCAAGGCTACCACTTATCACACTGTCCGAATTTCCGGGGCCCCCTCTCGATCCCAACTCCCCGAACAAAGCTGGTAAAGAGAAGGTAGAAGTGCCCTTCCCCTCTTCGGAGTTACTTCCTTCTGGTCTGCCGCTTTTCCTAGATAGCCGGTATGTTCTTCTTTAGAAGACGTCCCCCGCAGCACTATCGAGGCAAGGTCAAGGAGGTCCGTCCATGGCAACAATACTCGTCATTGACGATCAGGAACCGATACGTGGTCTCCTCCGCAGAGCACTAGAAGGGGCCAACTATGAGGTCCTGGAAGCGTCCAATGGTCGTCTTGGACTTGAGCTCTATCGCGAGAGGTTAGCGGAATTGGTCATCACTGACATTTTCATGCCAGAGATGAACGGCCTTGAAATGATGGTGGAGCTGAAGAGGAAATTTCCAGAAGTCAAAGTCATTGTCATGTCCGGCGGGCTAGAAAGTGAGGGTGCGCTGAACGTTGCCAAGCAGTTGGGTGCTCGTCAAACGTTTCGAAAGCCTTTAGATATAGAAACCTTACTCAATGCCGTTCGAGACGAATTGGCAAGTGGACCGTCAGGATGATGACTCTTTAGCCTGCACTCACGAGGTCGCTGGCTTGAGCCAGAGGCAGATTAAATAGTACCCGCCATCAATGCGTTACTGACTTGAAGGAATCTATCCTTTACCCTGCCCAACTCCTGAGCCCCCAATCCATGCGACCTCATTCCAATGCTTCATAGGTCTGGTCATCGAGCAGAATGGCTTTCGGATGCAATCCTGTCGTCCCTCCAAACGACAGGAACCACCCATCTCCAGTTTGACTCCAGTTTATTCATCCCGCTTGATTCACAGCAGTGTTTTCGATCAGATTTCGTTGAGTTTCTGGCATCTCCTATGGCTAAATCCCCGTGAGAAACGTAAGCGTACAGCACGACTGTTCCGTGTAGGGATTTGTTAAGGATTTGCTTTACGCACAGCTTCACAGCAAGGAGGAGCGAGGGACATGGCAACTCACGACCATAGGCTCGAACTACGATCCCGCTCAACCTCAGAAGCGGCTATCACACGGCGCGGCTTTGTCATGGCGACGCTGGCTGCAGGCTTCACCTTGGCTGTGCGACCGGTCTCGGCCGAGACCCTCGCGACAGACCAAACGGGGCTGACTGCGGGTGAAATCCAGATCCAAACCACCGATGGTGATATCCCTGCCTATCGAGCGAAGCCGGAGCAGGGAGCTTCGCTGCCCGTCGTGCTTGTCGTACAAGAAATCTTCGGAGTCCACGAACACATCAAGGATATCTGCCGCCGGTTCGCCAAGTTGGGTTATCTGGCTATCGCACCTGAACTCTATTCCCGCCAAGGCGATGTCTCAAACCTGTCCGACAGTCAGGAGATCATCTCTAGAGTGGTCTCACGAGTGCCGGATGCACAGGTACTGAACGATCTCGATGCAACCGTGGCGTGGGCGAGAGAATCGGGTGAAGGGAACGTGGAGAAACTCGGTATCACAGGATTCTGTTGGGGAGGAAGAATTGTGTGGCTCTATGCGGCACACAATCCCAACCTGAAAGCGGGTGTGGCCTGGTATGGGAAGCTTGCCGGAAAACCCAGCGCCCTGCAACCGAAATATCCCATCGACGAAGCCTCGAACTTGAAAGCTCCCGTGCTAGGGCTTTATGGCGCGGAGGATCGCGGCATTCCCCTCGACACAATTGAGCACATGCGGCAGGCCCTCCAAGCGTCCGGGAGTCCTTCTCAGATTGTGGTCTATCCCGGTACCCCCCACGGCTTCCATGCGGACTATCGGCCAAGCTACCGAAAGGAACAGGCGGAGGATGGGTGGAAACGATTACAGAACTGGTTCAAGCAATATGGGGTGGCGTGACGCGCATCGCATCGACTGAAGTCCTCGAAGTAGACGCCTCGCATATTGTCTTGAGGAGTGTTCTACGCGCGATTCTTTGAGCTTAATCGTAGACGGGACGTCACGATTGATCGTGCCTAGGGGAGTTCCCAGTGCGACAAACGGGGTTACGTGCCTTACATTCTCCTTCAATATCAGAAACAGCATCTAGCTACGTTACTTTTCGATGCTGCAACCAATGAACGAAGGAGGTCATTCATGGCTGGTGAAACCCTGTTCGCACAAATCACTCATGAGGCGCCGTCCGCACCGAAGAGAGAGAAATCACTACTTCCCGTCTGTTGTATCTGTGGACTCTTTCGAGACGAAACAGGCCCTACGCTCGATGATGAACGCTGGGTCACGCAACGCTCGTACCGAAAGACACATGGCGTGAATCCGGCCGACTGCCTGCTCACCCACACGTACTGTCCGGGATGTTTCACGCGCGTCATGGACAGAATGAGCGATGGGTCTGACTCGTAAGCTGGCGTGGCGGACACGTAACTCGAGATTGACAGGGAATTCGTGGGGAGCGCGTTGGCAGTGGCTCGTCCCCCCTGTCGTGAAGGTATAAATTCCGGTCATAAAGTTCTCGATTCCGCAAAAAATCATACGTAGCCCATTTCTGTGCTCCCAATCCTGCATAGGATGCGGCCCCCCGATCCGGTATAGCCTTATTCACGAGCCGAACCGCAAGCGCAAGATTACACAGAGTAAAAACGACTCGTCAGCCAGGCGGTGCCCGCTTCTTGCGAGCTATAAGGAGGGAGACTCAGTATGCACGAGCTTGGGCTTCCGAACAGGTGGGCGGCGTATGACCTGCCGTTTCGTGACCCACTGGCGCTTAGCCGGAAGCGCCAGCTTGACGGACTTCCGCTCTGCGGCTGAACGATACAATGCCCGAACGATCTGAACGTCGATCAGGCCTTCCAGACCAGAGGGTTCCGGCTCCTTGTTATGCCGGACACAATCGGAAAAATAGATGAGTTCCGCCGCAAACTGATCCCCCGCGGGAAACTGCCGCGTCTGGGTTTTGCCATCACGAGTGAGACGATGCGTAAGTGGCCCAACGTATTCGAATGCGGGATCGACCTGCAGGCGGCCCTTGGTCCCGATGAGATCATAGGAGGACACGTCTGCCGCACCGAAGCTGCAGACAAAACTTGCAAGCCGATCACCGGGAAAATGCATGAGCGCCCCTGACATTTCATCCACTTCCCGGAAGCGGGGGTCCGTCCCCTTCACTGAGAAAGCACACACGTCGACGGGATTATCCTGAAACAGATAGCGCGCCGCATTGATACAATACACGCCGATGTCATAAAGCGACCCGCCCCCCATTTTTTGTCGAACCCGGATGCCTCCTCCGCGCACCTGTAAGGCAAACACAGAATTAAACATGCGCAGTTTGCCGAGCTTGCCGGACCGGGCTATCTCCACGGCGCTCGCGTTGGCGGGCTCCAGATGCAGCCGATAGGCGATCATCAATTTCGTCCGGCTGCGCGCGGCGGCGCGGATCATCTGCCGACACTCATGTTCGTTCACCGCCATCGGTTTTTCACAGAGAACGTGGACACCGGCTTTGGCTGCGCGTGTCGCATAGTCGCAGTGCATGTTATTCGGGAGTGCAATGTACACCGCATCGATGTGTCCTTCACGTAGACACTGGTCATACTGCTCATAGGAATAGGTGTAGGGAACTCGATAGCGTGCGCTGAGTTCTTTCAATTTTTTGGGATCGCCTGATACCAATGCCGTGAGCTGTGAGTTGGAGGCGGCGTGGGCAAACGCTGGTAAAACTGCTACCTGGGAGATATGCCCCAAGCCGAGCACCGCATATCGGATGTGCTTCAGGGATCGGGGTTGGACTCTTCTAGTCGTGGTCATCTCGATCTCTTCCCCTCCGAGGACAATGGCGCCAAATTCGGGTTCCTTAAACGCCATGTAATCATGATTGGGTATTGGAACATGAGACTTGCCGAAAAATGTTAAAGCCCAAACGGGCAAAGAGTTTTCACAACATGACAAATCTTTCGAATGTCATCAGCTGGGAAAACCCCTTGTTCACCACGCTCGCATCTTTTAATATCCACCCTCTGGAAAGAAAGGTCCGGATTTCTGAGAAGGCGCTTCAAAGAATCACCGATAAGAGACAGAGAAGTTCCTTTTTCGATGTACTCGGTCACGCCTAGCTCACGGACCTCCTGCTCTTTCTCGGGAGTTCCGGCCCCGGTCAAAATGATCACCAGCTGATCGGGATTGAGACGACGGACCTGTTGCAGAGCCGTCAAACCCTCAATTCCAGACATTTTAAGATCCAGCACGACGACCTCGGGACGTTCTTGACAAAAGAGTTCCAGTCCCTTCCAACCACTCTCAGCCAACACAACCTCATATCCTTCTCGACGGAGTAGCTTCTCAAGGAGATCTCGAATACTCTGCTCGTCATCGATCACTAGAATCTTGGCCATAAACCCCCAGATTAAAATTGGCGAGGCTCATCATATCGCATGGGGATTTGCTAGAGAGCTGGCCAGTCAGCCAGCTCGGTAGTACGTAGGACTGGTCGCCCTAATGCTGCCTGGATCAGCAAATCTTTAAAGCACTCGGCACAGGGGCAAGGAATTATGTGGAACTTGGAGGTTTTTTTCCTGAGTATTCAATTTCTACGTCGCAGGAACCATCGGGGGTGAGATTGTGCCCAAGCGACTCGTGCTCGTGTCGTTGCGCATCGGGGGTAGGATATCGACATGCCTACGGAGCTGGCGATGTAGCAATCGTAGACTTGTCGTTGCGGGGCTGCCGCATTACCGGATCATTTCCCGTCTCCTGTGGAACGCGTATGAGGCTACGACTCTGCTCCCGGACCAGCCTGAACCGTTGAAGTCGAACAGACCGTCGTTCGATGGGCCTCGAACGATCCATTTGGAGTGAGCTTTCCGGATGTGGCCCCAGAAGCTAAAGGACACGTTGAACAGGTATTTCAGTTACTCCACGATGCTGAGCAACCATGAGTGGTAGCACAGATGATTACCCTGCTCAACGTTCTTACGCTTAGAAAACAATTTAGTGAAGCAATGGGATCCGCTCGCGAGCCGGGTTCTGCCAGCGAGAGAGATTCGAATTACTCCCCTTTGGGAAGTCGTGAAAAGAAGAATGTGGCAATGGCCGCGGTTGCCGCAACGTTGAGAGATTCTACGTCGCGACTAAGGGGGATAGTAAATCGAGTAGTGGCCTGCAATCGGATCTCAAGTGACAAGCCGCGACTTTCATTACCGACAGCGAGGATAAGCTTTCGTGGCACCTGGTGAATGTCGTCAATTGGAATTGTTCCGTCCCCTGCCACTTCTGCCGCAAAGACCTGGCAACCTTGTCGGATCAATCCAGATATATCCTTCACGGTAAAGATCGGCAAAGCGAGCAATACGCCACTCGTGGCTCGAACCACTTTGGGATGGTAGATATCGACGGATTCATGCGTGAGCCATAGGGCACTCGCATTGAGGGCTGCCGCTGTTCGAATGATGGCCCCGACATTGGTCGGATCCTGTAGGTGCTCACCGTAGATTCCGAAGACAGTCGACCGCTCAAGGACCTTTCCTTCGTTCCATGTCGGTTGCCGCACTACCGCCAGAATGCCTTGCGGCGAATCCAGGTCGGACAGTTTTGAGAACTGGAAGTCGGGACAGGAATACCGTTTCGTCGAGGAGGCTAGTTGAACAAGTCGGTGGCCATGACCATCTTTTGTTTGATAGCCGTGGGCAGTGA
>JBBRRM010000210.1:0-5787 GCA_038275915.1 Nitrospirales bacterium | reverse complement strand
GGGGGTTGGGGGTTCGTCGTTCATGGTGGTCTCACAGAGAGGGGGCAGCGGTGAACACTGCCCCCGCAGCACTCAGCATTCAGTCCTCAGCACGCCGCTGTCGAGCCCGCCGCCCGGCAATTGTTGCGACGATATGGCGTGGTGTTCCGCGACTTGTTGGCTCGCGACGCGCTCGCATTGTCCTGGCGGGACTTATTGGTCCAGTACCGTCGGATGGAGCTGCAAGGAGAGATTCGCGGGGGGCGGTTTGTGGGCGGCTTTACCGGAGAGCAATTCGCTTTGCCGGAAGCAGTGGAATCGCTAAGAGCTCTGAGAAAGTCTGGATCCCCTGCTGCCTCGGCACAGGAGGTCAAAATCTCAGCCTCTGATCCGTTGAATCTCGTCGGGGTGATCTTGCCAGGCCCACGCGTGGCGGCCGTTTCCACCAACTATATCGTGTTCCGTGACGGCCTTCCCGTTCGCACGGGCGCGGTGAAGAACGAAGGTGTGGTCAACCGTCAGGTGACAGATCTCTCACAGCGCATGTAGGCACCGCTCCAAGGAGCGTTCTCATTCCGATCCAACCAGTTTGGACTTGCTCTTTTGGGCAGTATTTGTTGCGGGGTTTGTACGTCGTGTATCTTTGGCTGCATTGACAACCGCTCCCGTGTTGTTCGCATTGTTGAGGAAGTGCGCGGGTTGCGGCAGCCAGGGAAATGGCAGGGCCAATTCACGAAACTTATCTTGAGATCACTCAGTCGGTTCAAGTGGGGCGGGAATCGCCAGCAACGGGCAGCGCGCGCCACGGACCACCCGTTCGGTGGTGCTTCCCCGAATCATGTCGAAGAGGCTGGTGTGTCCTTCGGTCACCATCACGATCAGATCCACATCGAAATCTGCTCCCGTCGCCAGAATCCACTCGACCGGATCTCCCGTGGCGACGAGCGTGTCCCACGACCAGCCGGGGCCCTCTGGCTTGGTGAATTTCGGGGGATGCTCTTCCTTCCCGATGTGCACCAGTTCGAATAGGACATTCTCGCTGCGCAGCGTGCGTGCCAGTTCTGCGGCAAGATCGATAGCCGGTTGCGGGTGCGGCTTATGGGCAATCGGGATCAACACCCTGGTCAGGTTCGTCCGGCCTGTCTCAGCTGAGACAAATCCCTCGACGCCGACGGGGACAAACAGCGTGCTGGCGTGGGTTCCGCGAGCCAAAGGCTCGGCCACTGCGTGGTGCATGAGGCGAGCGAAGCCCTCGCGCTGATGCGTCGACAGGACTAACAGCTCTGTGGGATTTGCCGTCAGCTGGCGGAGGATTGCCCCAGTGGGATTGTCGGCGACAGCGCGGATGCGTTTGATCTGAATGCCCAATTTCGCGACATCTTCCTTCGAACTGCCTTCCGGTAAGATCCCCCAACGAGCGAGGAGCGGTCGGATGCGAGGGCTTTCCTCGAAGTCTTTGCTCTCGATCGTGGGGTCGACGTGCATCATCGTTAGCTCTCCCTGCACGAGGCAGGTCAGCTTGACGGCATGGACAAATGCGGACAAATCCGCGGGGGAGAAATCAGAAGGATGAAAAATTTGGCGAAAGGGGAGCATAGGTGTGTCGGTATTCTTTCAGTTGTTAGCGAGCCAGCATACGCAATTGCTCAAGGCGCCCGTCATGATCGGACGCGATAAGCGTCTCGAATGCTTCCTGAGCCTTTGCATGAAAGGCCGTTTGCCGGTCGTTCGATAGTTCCAAGAGGGTGCCGAGCGATGTGGCGTATTCTCCTTGTCCTCGCGCCAGGTCCTGTTCCACATTCGCTTGGTTCAAGGCCATGAAGGCAGTGAGCTTATGTTCGGGACGCAAGATGCCATCTTCGTTGAACCATGTGCGGCCGGATGTCGTGCCTGTCACGTTCGAGGTGGTATCCGTAATCTCATTGGTCGTGCCCTTGAGTGTGCAACCGGACGTCGACAGCATGAGGACTGCGCTGCAGGTTAGTAAGACAGTCCGTCGCATTAGGCACCTCCTCAATGTGGAATGGAAGGGCTCTCTTCATCGTTGATTGACCGCACTATACCACCGCATGAAATTCTTCCTCAAGCTAGGTGCCGCGGGAGCAGTCAGACCGTCCTTCTTGCTCGCAGTGATTCCGCGAGGTGCTCAATAAAGGACAATCTGGTTACTCTCTAAGGGGATGGATGAGAGTAAACAAGAAGGTTGCTGGCTCGGTGCGCGCGAGGTGGGAGATCGTGCAGGTTAGGAGGTGGGAGCATTAACTAGGCATGATGTAGGGTTGAAAAAGGAGTATGGTAATCGGTGAATGCCTTGGCCCAAGGCCACAACGAATACTATGCCGTTGACAGGTGACTAGACACGCGCAAGAATTGCGTGAAATTTGCAATGTACGGGTCTATGCGATCGTTGGCCCCGAGCGGAGAGATTATGAAACCACGCCTTGTAATTCTCGCGCTGGTCTTGACCGGTTGTTCAAATACCGGGGTTGTCCCCATGGACAAGGATACGTACATGCTGGCGAAGAGTGGCCTACAGGTTGGCTTCGGTCCAGCTGATGATGCGAAGGCGGACGTATACCGAGAAGCGAACGACTTTTGCGGAAAACAAAGTAAAAGAGTAGAGACTGTGAAACTCGACATGACCAACTCCGGGTTTGCCAGGCCTGCAAGCGCGTCACTCCAATTCCGATGTGTGAGTGATAGCGTGCCAAAGTAATGCATCCAACTGGTTATCCTTTTGGCATCGAGCAACCGACTTGGAATGAGATGGCCTTACTGAATGGGAAGAAGTTTGTGGCGCGAGGGACCTATTTGGTGGAGTCTACTGTCGAGGGCACGGTTCACCTCTCCCAGCGAGATTGCAAAGCGGTCTCGTCCTTGATCAAGAATTAAAAATTTCTCTATTCTGTCCAATTCTGACCAGACCACTGGTTGCTTTTGGTAGCATAATAATCCCTCAGTTTTTTCTATGGGACCAAGTCCCTATTGCCTGCAAACGAAATGACAAGCTCGCTGAGAAGAACGGTGCCGCGCACGGAGGAAACGCGTGAGCCAGAGTAAGGGACTGTCTTATAAGACGCGGGAGACACCGGAGGCCTTGCACGATTCGGAAATGCGTGACAGACGCCCCGTTCAAGCCGGGCGGGACGGGATTCTGATGCTTGATGCCGACAACGGCAGGATCATGGATGCAAACCCATTGATCGTAAAGCAGCTCGGGTATTCCCGTGGCGATCTCCTTGGCAAGGAGCTCTGGGAGATCGGCTTCTTCGAAGACGCCACAGCGTCGAAGGTGGCGCTTCGTGAATTGCAGGAAGAAGGGTACCTTCGCTATGAAAACGTGAGGCTCAACACTGCGACAGGACAACCTATCGACGTCGAGTTTGTCAGTACGATCTATGTGGTCGATAACAAGCCAGTGATCCG
Organism: Nitrospirales bacterium; assembly: GCA_038275915.1. Lineage (GTDB taxonomy): Bacteria > Nitrospirota > Nitrospiria > Nitrospirales > Nitrospiraceae > Palsa-1315. The sequence continues at coordinate 2,382 of JBBRRM010000210.1, read as the reverse complement.
GTGCAATATTCGGGAGATGGATCGTCGCAGGGCAGCGGAAGGCGCGCTGCGGAGTAGCGAGAGGCTCAATCGTAATCTAGTCGAACACCTACCGCATCGCATTCTGGTCAGGGACCGCAATTCGATGGTGTTGTTTTGCAATACGAATTACGCAAATGATATAGGCATCCCGCTCGAAGATGTCATCGGAAATGATGCGTGGGCATTCCATCCCCGCGAACTTGCCGGGGCCTATCACCTGGACGATCAGGAGGTCATGGCTAGTGGGAGGATGAAGGAGATCGAGGAGCCGTATCAGATCGATGGTGAGGAACGGTGGGTTCACACGGTCAAGGTGCCGTTTCGCGATGAAGAGAAGCACATTATCGGCGTCCTTGTCGTCTTTGAAGACATCACGGAACGCAAACGGCTCGAAGAGCAGATCCGCCAATCTCAAAAGCTAGAGGCCATCGGCCTGATGGCGGGAGGGGTGGCTCACGATTTCAACAATTTACTGACCATCATCCTAGGCTACTGCGACCTCGCTTCTGGTCGGCTGGGCCTAAACGACCCGCTTGTCGCCGATATCAAGGAGATTCGGAAGTGCGGTGGACGAGCGGCCAGCCTGACCCGCCAGCTGCTGGCTTTCAGTCGTAAGCAGGTGCTGGATGTCCGGATCCTCGACCTGAACGCGCTCGTCTCAGGCGTCGACCGGATGCTTCAGAGGCCCATTGGTGAATTCACCTATAGGATACACCGTGACACAGTAGGCAACAGGAAGCCAGCAGCACCATACGGTTACAGTATCGGCAAGATACAGGCCGCAACAGCGAGGCACAGTGGCAACCGTGACTTAAACCGGAATGTTGGAATGGAACCGTGATAGGAACCGTGACAGGAACAAGCGCGTGTTCAGTCACCAAAAAATCTGTGCGCGTGAGAGAGGAGAAGAGGGGGGCTTGTTAGTCAACGTACCCCCTTCCATCTGGGTTCCCGTCGTCTAGCCAGACGCACACACCTCTTCTCACTGGACGACCAGAAAAATCTCCCATCAGCCTCCACAGAAAAAGACCCCCCCGGCCTTCTTCAATCGCATTCCGCTCTCTGTCCGGATCCTCGGTACCTGCTGCGCCTCGATCCACAAAGTAGGGAGCCATTCCACTTTTAGCTAGGCGGAATCTTGAGGCCGGGGGTATGCTTGCGGCAACATGGCAGGGTTCGAAGCATCATCCGAGCATATCGCCGACGCTCTCTTCGCTCTCGTGACGCAACTCGGTCACGAGGGATCCCTTAACATTGGCAAGGAGGTGATGACAAATGCACCCGCAGAAGAAGGTAGACCATCACAAAGGCAAACTCAGCGTTGGTCAAGTGATAAAGGCGGCAGGTTTGAGCCCTGAAAAACCAGAGGATGGAACTATTCATGTGAATTTGGGTCTCACCCAGCGCACGCGCCCAGGGCCCCCGGTGACTCCATCAAGGATGACCCTAATTCATCCATGACTTACGGCTCATACACTCTGATTCATTCTGCATGAGGCGGGCTGAATCGGCTTCAGTGTACGGACAAAATACGGACAAAGGAGATTGCGTTTACTTCTCCTCAAGATTCTTCTGGGCGCGCTCAACTACTTCGATATTGCATAAGGCAAACTGACGAAGCGTTTCATCGGAATGCCGATGGTTGAAGCCAGTATCAGTAGATCCCGTAAGTCATGGTCTTCATGGAACGTCCGTTTACCGAGTCGTCGGTTCGGAAGGGCCTTTGCCTGTTGGAGGCTCTGACAACAGTTCGGCATCGTCAATTCCACGCCGCATTATCTGGTCTCTCATACCATGCGCTGGCGGCATCTTCATGGGCGGCACCTTCGGGTCCGTCGGCGATCCCATTACACCTGGTTCGGGGGCGTCACTTAACCCGCCAGGCACTGCCTTCACCACCACGCAACTGTTGAAATTCGCATCTCCTCCGGTTGTACATTGCTGGCAATGTTGCAAGGTTCCTGGCTCCAATTTACCTGCACTGTTTGTAGCTGAACATGCCTTGCCATTGAGACTGCAACTGGCGACCTTCTCCCACATCAGTTCTTTACCGCCTGAAAAGGTGTTGCAGCTACAATCGCAATACGTTTTGTTCGCCAGCAGCTTGGGACGTGCGAAACTGACATCTGACGAGCCTACTAGCACCGCCAACCCGAATATCCAAGCGGTGCATAATTTCGCGTTCATGGACGGGGTAAGCAGTTCAAGAATCATTGCAAACCTCCATTCTGGGTTGACGTTCAGAGGAACGACACTAGTCCGCCATCCCAAGTGAAGTCAATAGTTTTACCGAGCCCCCCTCCAAGTCCGTGCTCAGGGAAGGGCACTCTTGAATAGATCGGGGCCTGCAGCTGGATGAAG
>JBBRRM010000209.1:0-5820 GCA_038275915.1 Nitrospirales bacterium | reverse complement strand
CGAAATCCGCGGTCATCGACGCACCTATGTCGGCGCGCTCCCCGGCCGTATCATTCAAGGCATGAAGCAAGCCGGCACCAACAACCCGGTCTTTATGCTGGACGAAGTCGACAAGGTCGGGATGGATTTTCGCGGCGATCCCTCCGCAGCCTTGCTCGAAGTACTGGACCCGGAACAGAACAACTCGTTCACGGACCACTATTTGGGCGTGCCCTTCGACCTGACCGAAGTCATGTTCATTACGACGGCGAACCTGATCGACCCCATCTTGCCCGCTTTGCGAGACAGGATGGAAGTGATTGGGATCCCCGGCTATACCGAAGAAGAAAAGTTAGGCATCGCACAGAAATATCTCATCCCCCGGCAACTGAACGAACACGGTATTACTGAGAAACATGTCCGCATCGCTGAGCCGGCAGTGCGTCAAATCATTGCCCACTATACGCGTGAAGCCGGGGTCAGAAACCTCGAACGCGAGATCGCCAACGTCATGCGCAAGGTGGCAAAAAAAGTGGCGGAAGGCAAAGGCGTAGGGTTTCCTGTCAATACGGCCAACCTGCACAAATACCTCGGCGTCCCCAAGTTCGTGCCCGAAGAGGAACTGAAGATGGACGAGGTAGGTGTCGCAACGGGATTAGCCTGGACGGAGGCCGGCGGTGACGTACTTTACATCGAAGCCACGGCAATGAAAGGGAAGGGCCAATTGACCCTCACCGGCCAGCTGGGTGACGTAATGAAGGAATCCGCGCAGGCCGCGTTGAGCTATGTCCGGTCGCGAGAACGGACCCTGGGAATCGATCCCGATGTGTTCACCACCCAAGACCTTCATATCCACGTGCCGGCCGGAGCGATTCCCAAGGACGGGCCGTCGGCAGGCATTACGATGGCCATTGCCATTGCCTCAACGCTGTCACAGATTCCGGTACGCCGCGACTTGGCGATGACAGGCGAGATCACACTCCGCGGACGAGTGCTTCCTATCGGAGGATTGAAGGAAAAAATTCTGGCTGCCAAACGGGCCAAACTTACCACCGTGATCCTTCCGAAACGCAACAAGAAGGATCTCGACGAGATTCCCAAACACATCTTAAAGGATATCCACCTTGTCTTTGCCGACACCATGGATGATGTGATGAAGGTGGCTCTCCGACGGACCTCGAACAACGCGCGAGCCACGGGGAAGCCCCGAAACCCCCAGCCACATTCAAAAAAGCACGCCATGCCGGTGAAGGCAGGGCGAACCACTCGCTCTCTGCCGGTGCATGCGGCATTCGCGGCAACGCCTCCCCTCCAACTCTACTAGCAGGATGCCGACACAGTCGCTCGTCCTACCCGCACAACCCGGTGAGACGCGCCCTTTTCCAACGCGGCATTCTCGCGACGACGTGAGCCTTGACGTACGACACAAATACGGCTTACCTACTTCCTTTGCCCATTTTGGGGGAGAAGGCAAGCAGCTATGTGTTTGTCTTTGCAGATGCGCGACGGCAGATTGAGATAGCTCACAAGTTCAGGCCGGCGAGAATGCTGGACATTTTGAGCATCCTGCAGGAGTATTTCCTCATCGTCTCGAACATGCTGGTCGTTGATTGCCAAATAACTCACAACGGTTTTTCAGGAAGCTGGTAGCATGGCGTCCATGGTCCACACGAAGGCCCGGCCCACGATCCATGAATTCGCTCTCATCCGAGCCCTTCACCGGCGTCATGGCCGCCACCCGCCCTCGGTGATTCAAGGGATCGGAGATGATGCCGCCGTCGTCACATCAGGGGCCGATCAATGGACGGTGCTGACGACCGACCTCTTAACGGAAGGGATCCACTTCGATCTCAGAACCGCGACGATGGCTGACATCGGCTTCCGCGCCGCCGCGGCGAACCTCAGCGACATTGCAGCGATGGGGGGAATCCCGCAGTATTTGCTTATCGCCCTGGCCATCCCCCGCACCGGTACCCAACATCAGGTCCGTCAATTGTACCGAGGAATGATGGCTGCCTGCCGCCCGCACAAAGTAGGACTCATCGGCGGAGATACGTCGGCTTCGAGCGGTGGATGGTTTCTCAGCATCACGCTGATCGGTATGGCCCCTCATCGTAAGGCTCTCTTTCGGAGCGGTGCACGAATCGGAGATTTGCTCTACGTGACTGGCACAATCGGCGACGCATTGGCGGGCCTGAGACTCTTGAACGAACCGCCGCCCCGAGTGAACCGTCCCACGCGCAATAGCGTACTCTCAACCAGGCACCGACGGTTTCTGATCAAACGGCACCTGCGTCCAACGGCACGCGTCGCGGAAGGCCGGTGGCTCAATACTCATCGCTTCGGGACCTCCGCGATTGACATTTCAGACGGCCTCTCCGGCGACCTCCGTCACATCTGCGAGGAGAGCCATGTGGGGGTGGATCTCGATTTAGGCGCGCTGCCGTTATCGCCGGCCTGTCGCGCCTATGCAGCATCCAGGAAGCTCGACCCCGTGGACCTCGCGCTGACCGGAGGCGAGGATTATGAATTACTGTTTACCGTATCACCACGACAACGCATACAACTCGAGCGAGCAGCCCTCAAGCAAGGATTCTCGCTGACCCGCATAGGAGAAATTCATCCCTTTCGATTCGGGATACAGGCCGTTTCACCCCACGGCCTACGTCAGCGGTTGACACACACCAGTTACGAGCATTTCTCATAACTATCATCACCCGGAACAGCCATGGCCACGCTTCCCTCATTTCGATCGATGCTCAAACAGGTCCTTCACCTGCAGGAATCGCCGCAGCGAACGGCGTTGGCCTTCGCCATCGGGGTCTTCATTGCCTTCTCCCCGACCTACGGACTTCATACCGCCATGGTGCTTTTCTGCACCTGGGCATTGGGCCTGAACTTTCTCGCACTCATGGTAGGCGCCTTTATCAATAATCCCTGGACCCTGGTCCCTATCCTTGGCGCCACCTACTGGGTCGGTGCATTCTTACTCGGCCGGTCAGACGGTCCCTCCTTCGACTGGCATGACGTCAGTTTCCGTGCGATCTATGAACAGGTCATGCCCTACGCTGTGCCCTTCTTTCTTGGCGGATTTGTTTTGAGCCTCCTCGGAGCGGCACTCACCTACCCCATCGCCTACTATTTCCTGTCCAAACATCGAAAGTCCCGTCCACCGGAGCGGGCAGAGCCATTGCCGCCCCCTCAAGATGTAGGCTAAGATCGTGGACCATGGCTGAGACCGGTCGTCAATCCAATGCCCCATATGATGGGTCGGCGCTGATCGCCGATCCGATCCACCAGTACGTCTCCTTCACCGTCCCCTACTCAACTGCGGATCCGCACGAGCGGACGGAAAAAGACTTGATCGATTCCCCCTGGGTCCAACGCCTCCGATACATCTATCAACTCCAGAGCGCTCGTTGGGTGTACCCTTCTGCCGAACACACACGCTTCGTCCATTCGCTTGGCACCATGCATGTGGCAGGCCGCTTTGCACGCCATCTCTATCCATTCCTCAAGAAAGCGGTAAAGGAGGTTCCGTCGGCAAACTATGTCGAAGAATTTCTCCGCGTGACGGCACTCTCACACGACATTGGCCACGGCCCCTTCTGCCATTTCTTCGACGACAACTACTTGCACGGCTTCCATGCCAGTCATGAGAAACTCGGGCAGATCATCATCCGAGATTACTTGGGTCCGATCATCCGCAAGATCCGACGCAGCCCGTCGGGCCCCTTCCAAAAAGGGGAAGAACTCAACCCCGATCAAATCGCGCATGTGATTCTCAAGGAAAAGGGTAAAGACAACTCCCGCATTCCCCGATGGCTCAACATGCTCCAACCGGTCATTTCGGGCAGCTATACCGCAGACAATCTCGACTATGTCCTGCGCGACTCCTATATGTGCGGGGTTGCGGTCGGCCCGGTCGATTTAACCAGACTCATTCACTATACGATCATCACGGACAAAGGATTTACGATCCATAAGACAGGCCTTCCTGCCCTGCAGATGTTCCTCAATACCCGCATGTATCTCTATTCCAACGTCTACTATCACCGGACCACGCGCGCCATCGATATTCACCTTCGCGACATCTTCGGCGACACCATGAAACTCCTGTTTCCCCACGATCCTCGCAAGAAGATGGACGAATACTTGACGCTGACCGACTGGTCCTTACTCGAACAGGTACGGAGATGGAAGACGTCGCGCCATGCCACCGAGCGGAGACTGGGTGAGGAATGGCAGCGAATTCTGGGACGCGACGTGAAATGGAAGATGGCCTACAGCACCGTGCTCAAGGAAAAGGGTCAGGAACGCGGCATGGATTTTCCGAGCCATGCGCAGTTCGAAGAACAGATCAAGAAAGAATTGCCGGCGCGGCTCCAAAAGGTAGAGTTCCGCGTTGACATGGCACCGCTCGATCCACGGCCAGATCCGAAAGACCGGCGAGGCAGTCCCCTCTATGTGTATGACCCAAGCACCAAAGGCATTTCGACTGACCCGTTAGAAGAATTCCTCGACCTGCTCCCCACTCGCTTGGTTCAATTCCGCGTCTATACCCTCGACCACACGCACGACGAAGCTCTCGCGCGCGCCACCGCTACAGTCCTCAACAAAACCCCTTCGAGCCTCGAATCGAATTTCTAGAAGGAGGGCGGGCTGTGCCGGGCGGCTTCGCTTCCGTGGCTTTAGCAGGATGCTGAAAAAGTCCGCCAGCGGCGTTCTCGCTTCGCTCCGAGACTCAACGTACCGAAGCGTACGCCTCGCCTCTTCGCTCGCTGTGGCCTTGCTGGACGGCCTTTTTGAGGATCCTGTGGCCACTCTGGCCCCAACACCATTCGGATAATTCTAACCGTGCTTTCTGTATAAACCGAATTTTCACGCAGCCTGCTCGGAGCGGCCCTTCCGGGCTCGGCCGAGCGGAACCCTTCTAGAATTCCTTCAGCTGCGATCATTCGATCGCAGAGCTTCAGTCAGTTCCAGCCTTCCTTCTCGGCCAAGCCTCGGTGGGCACACTGCTCCTTCGGCAACGTTCGCTCAGCCACCGACACAGCCCTAGATAGAGTGAAGAAGACGGTAAATGCAAAACGTAAATCCTGACGCTTAAACCTTCGCACAGGTCACCAGGCAAAACGGGCCGCGTTGCGTCGTGCGGGGTCAGAAATGACTCCCGCCCTTATGCTTTTGGCTCGAATTCTAGAATAAGGCTGACAGAATGCCAGCAAGCTGAAATACTTTCCTCGACGCAGCAACGCCCTCAACGAACATATACGAACAGACGAGGAGTCAGACTATGGCACGATGGAGTGCACGACTCACAATCATATGCTGCCTATTTCTCTTTGCAGAAACCCACGCACAAATGGCTCCCGGTAGCCATCCCCCCGCCAATGCCGCCGGCATCCTGCATGCTCTCCCCTCCGATGTCCTGGCCAAGGTCCAGCAACTCGCCCAGATGCTACAACAGAACATTAACGAGGGGAAAATCACTGAAGCCCAGCTTCAGCGTGAACTGATGTCTGGCAACCTCCAGCAAACCATCAAATCCATTAATCCGGCAGCCGGTCATCTGCTCGACGACATCACCGCTTCCCTGAAAAACAGTTCCAACGCTGAAGATCTCCCGGATCTCCTCGGAGGGCTGACGGGGGGCATGCAATAAAAGATGGGGCGCTGTGCACGGAGTCTTCGCTTCTGTGCCTCTCGATGCAGGCATTTTGGCTTGACCGGCTGGAAACGTTCTGAAGGCCCCTTCGACTATTCCGGGATCGGAACAGCTTGGGAAGTCGGCGAGATTTCCGACGTGGGGACCGTCGCCGTTGGAGAAGGAGTTGTGCC
>JBBRRM010000208.1:0-5840 GCA_038275915.1 Nitrospirales bacterium | reverse complement strand
ATCGCCGAATCGCCTTCTCCCTGTTCCTTCAAACAGACCGCGATCATGAGACAGGACTCCAAACAAAATTCTGCGCTCTTCATCGAGTAACGAAATTCGTCCTTCGCTTCGTCCAGCAATCCCATGTTCTTGTAGGCCACTCCAAGGGTGTAGTGGGTCTCGGGATCAATCTCGTTCACTGACTCGGCAGAAATTGGTGTCTCAACAGCAGGCACTGTCGCTTCCGGCTTTGGCGAAAACGTCGAGAGCCATTTCGCGATCAACGGGCTCGCTGGAGCGAGTTCTTTTACTTTCGTATAGAGCGCCGCCTGCCGGGCCTGATCCTCATTATTATCCGGCTCTGCCAAGAGCAATTCGAGGGCGCGGGAATATTGCAAGGCCGCTCCGGCGGTATCGCCTGTGGCTTCGAGCAGGGTGCCAAACAGTTCTCGTGCCTCTGCATGATCCGGCTGCGCCGTCACCAGATGACTGAGCCATTCCTCCGCCTCGGAATGCTGACCGGCCTTGACATAGGCCTGGAACTGCTCACTCGTCGAGAGGACAGGAGGAAGGGGAGCCACTGAGCCTGACCCCTGCGACAACGACTTCCACTGCTCGTCCGGCTCGGCATTCAATAATGAGAACCCGCTGTCGGAAGGAACCGCTTCCGGCTCGACCGATAGCGATGGCTCCGATTGCGCCTGCGCATCCTCAGGCTCGGGAGGTGAGAAATGCCGATCCTGCAGCGGGGTAATCTTGGAGGTCACACTCCAGGCATCATCCGGAGCAGCATTGGCCGTCGAAAATGTATCCGCCGCTTGGACCGGGCTCGATGGGATCGCACCGGTCGGTAATACAGAGAATTCGGATTGAGCCTGAGTCGGCGGCATCTCCATTGAAGGCCCCTTGATGAGAAGCGTCAGCCTCTTCACCGTCGGGCTATCCGGCGTCAGCCCGGTAACCTTCTCGAGTAATTCCTCATGCAACGTCGGCATCCCAGGCTCGGGCCGCTCCATTAGCAGTTCAATCGCCTTCCCATACTGGATCACGGCGTTGGCGACATCCCCCTTCTCTATGTAAAGCTCTCCATAGAGTTCGAGCAGCGCGACGGACTGCGGTTCGACGGCAAGAAAATCGGTAATCAGCGTTTCCGCCTGGGCATAGTCTTGCGCCCTCAAAGCTGCTCCAGCGAGGTAGCGATATTCGCTGAGCGCGATATGGAGATCTCCGCGTTGCAGATGCAACTTCGCGAGCAGTTGACAGACCTCCGGATTCCCAGGCTCTTTGGTGAGCAATTGATTGAGAATGGCCTCCGCGCCGGCAAATTGTTTTTCATCAATTCGGCGGGTGGCTTCTGACAGCAGGTCGAGCGGTTCGGAACTCTTCGAAGGCCCTCCTGCGGAGGCGGCTCCCATCTTGGTCGCGGGGCCAGGCTTCCCACCGGTCTTTTCGAAATGTTCAATGAACTGACCGGCCTCACTGTTGGCAGGATCGATGCGCAACACGGCTTGATACGCATCCTTGGCCTCAGTATAGCGTTGCTGCGCTGACCGCTCCCGCCCCAACTGCAAATAGACTTTCGTGGCTTCGTCCTGCATGTTTTCTTGCAGGCACAATTCCGCCACGCGCTGCTGGGCATCCAAATTCGAGGGATCCTGACTGACAATCTTCTTATAGATGTCCAGCGCGTCTTTGCTTTTTCCCGCTTTGAGGTAGTATTTTCCCAGGGTGAGATAATCTTGAACCGCGCTACTCAGCAGGCCTCGTTCAGCATTCAGATCTCCCAGATGCCGATACACCTCGTACCGCGATGGGTCCAGTTTCAAGGTCTTCTTGAACGTCGCGATCGCCTTGAGTGTGGCCCCTTCGGCACGGAAGGCATTGGCCGCCTGTATAAAGGCCGCTACGGCATCGCTGGTGGCATTGCGTTTGAGGTGTAACTCTCCGATTGAATTGAAGATACTCCCATCACCCGGCGATTCGGTGGAGAGCTTCTTCCATTCATTGATGGCAGCGTCGAATTGACCCCGTGAGGCAAACAGCTGTGCGCTACGCAATATGCTACTGCGGTCGATCGGCAAGTCGAACCTCCTCAACGATCAAACGCTAACAGTGTCACTACGTATTGTCAACGAAATGGGGCATTTGGATGAGGCTGGACTCAGCGGAAATACGAAGGCCTGCCTCTATATAAAAGGCAGGCCCTGTACCGCACTACTGCGGCGAAGAATGAATGTTACGATTCGGCGATGGCCGTCTTCAGCACATTCGAAGCCTGAGGCCCCTTTGCGCCTTGCACGACGTCGAACTCGACGTTTTCTCCTTCTTTCAATGTCTTGAATCCTTCTCCTTGCAGCGCGGAGTAATGGACGAAGACATCGTCCCCGCTCTCAAGGCGAATAAACCCAAACCCCTTTCGATCGTTGAACCACTTGACCGTACCCTTCGTCTTCACAAAAACCCTCCTTTCCTCAACGGCCACGCTGAGTTACGTGCCGGCCCCGGATCCAGTTTGTCGCACATATGATGAAGAAAAAAGACAGGAAGAAGAGCCGGCTGGAGTGACGGGCTCATTGGAGAGACAAAGTCGATCACGAAACCCATCTCGGTTACAAATCGCGCAGCATGTACCATGACGTTTCAAAACTTGTCAAGCACTCTTTGGCCACATGGTCGCCGGACCTCAGGTAGACAAGCCTCGCCCGCTCGCCTATAGTGACAACAGTGCGAGGAGCGTGATTCTTTGAATGTTTTTACGAACGCTGCTGGATCGCTACATCTTCACCGAACTCCTTTCCCCCTTTAGTATCAGCCTCGGGGCGCTGTGTTTCGTAATGCTCACCCGGGAACTCCTGCGCTTAGTGGAGTTGCTCGTCTCCAAAGGCGTCGGAATCGTCTCGGTGCTGCAAGTCTTCGCCCATCTGATGCCGTCATTCCTCGTATTGACCCTTCCGATCGCCGGGATCATCGCTTCGATCACCGCGTTCGGTCGACTCTCCTTTGACAAGGAACTGGTAGCAATGCAGGCGGCGGGCCTGAGCCTCATGCGATTGGCTCGTCCCGTACTACTCTTTGCGTTGCTCGTGTTCGGGCTCACCTTGTGGCTGGCGCAGTGGGGGCAACCCTGGAGTTCCATGAACCTCAAGAAGGTGGCACTGAATCTCCTTCGGGATCAGCTGGTGCTGTCATTGGATCGTGGGACAGTCAACGAACCAATCCCCAAGATGACGATTTATGTCCCGGACGGGGATCCCGAACAGGCGACCACCGGCATCTTTGTGTCCGATGAACGGAATGCGGAGGACCCTCGTATCATTGTGGCGCAGCAATATCAGGTCCTGATGGATGCCTCTACCAATCAGGTCGCCTTACGCCTGCAAGACGGTGTTATTCACAGCCATGCGAATCTGGCCGACGAATACGAGCGGACAACCTTCGCCAGTTACGATCTCAAACTCTCGTTGAGCCAAAGCGGCTATTCAAGCACGGAGGAACGTCCGTCGTACGACTCCATCATTGCCCAGCTCACACAATCCCAATGGCGCGATCCAGCCGCCCTCCGACGCTTGATGGAGTACTACAAAGACTTAGCCTTTCCTACCGCCTCGCTGGTATTTTGCCTATTAGGCGTCCCGGTCGGGATCGTCTCGAAACGGTCCGGCCGAATGGGCGGATTTGCGGTCGGCGTACTGGTGGTGATCGTCTACTATATGCTGAACATCGCCTGCGAATTCCTCGTCACTACCGCCGCCCTCTCGCCCTTTGCCGGGGCCTGGTTACCAAACGGAATCTTCTCTCTCATCACCGCCGTATGGTTTTATAAAATGAGTCGCCAATAACCCCATGCCTATCCTCTTCCGCTATCTCTTCCGCGAATACGGCAAAATCTTCACCATGTGCTTCACTGGTCTGATGACGATTTATCTGGTCATCGACTTCTTCGAAAAGGTGCGCCGGTTCTTGCGTTACGATGCCAGCTGGCTCGATGTCCTGACATACTTCATTCTCAAGACTCCCGCGATTTCCTTTCAAATCGCGCCGCTGGCCATCCTGATGGCCACCTTATTGACGTTCGGACTGCTCTCACGAGGGAACGAAATTACAGCCATGCGCAGTTGCGGAATCAGTTTGCCCTGGATCACCACTCCCTTCATCACCTTCGCTGCAGGGATTGCCCTTGTCCTCTTGCTGTTCAGTTCCACCGTCATCCCCCTGGCCGCGAGCAAGTCCGAAGAAATTCGGACGACTCGCATCGAGAAAAGACCTCCCGCCACGGCTGTGACACTTCAACAGCCTTGGACGAGAGTGGGAGCCGACACGCTCATGCATGTCACCAGCGTCTCCGTCGGTGGAGATCTCTTGGGCGGCGTGCGGCTCTTTCAGTTCGATCGAAATTTCCAGCTCATCCAGATCACCGAAGCCCGCGAGGCCCGTTATGCCGACCGGAGTTGGACCCTGCACCAGGTGCGGCACCGGCGATTTTCCCCCGATGGCGCCGTGGCGGTCACTGAGCTCGACCGTGAACCCATTGCGTTGAGCCTCATTCCCGATGACTTCACCACATGGTTCTCCGGCGACTCCGAGTTCATGACATTCCATGATATCCGCGCCTACACCAGACGTCGGCACCAGCAGGGCGCTCAGTCGGCACGACTCAAGACAGACTATTACAGTCGAATCGCGTTCCCGTTCGTCACCGTCATCATGGTTATGGTGGGCATTGCGCTGAGCCTGCGCCGGAGCGGCACCCGAGGGAGCAGCATGGCCATGGGCATCGGACAGGCGCTCGCCGTCGGTTTCTGTTATTGGACGACACACTCGATCGCGATCGCTCTCGGCCGCGGAGGGCTTCTGACGCCGCTGATGGCCGGATGGATGGCAAATGTTCTCTTTATGAGTTTTGGCCTCTATCTCATGTTCAAGGTACGCTACTGACAGCATGCTGAAAAAGTCCCTCTTCTCACCCGCCCGACCCCCGGCGCGCCGGGACGCCCCGCGTCCCGTGGGACGTTCTCGCATCGCTCAGAGGCTCAACGGGCCAGAACATATGCCTCGCCTCTTCCCTCGATGAGCTGGTTGACTGATTCGGACGCTTCCGGTAAGTAGTGGTCTGAGGGTTCACCGAAAGGATTTCAGCACGATGCGCTCGCGAGTCGTCGTCACAGGGTTAGGCGTCGTTTCTCCCATTGGAATCGGCGTGAGTGAATTCTGGAAAGCCGCCCTCGCCGGACGATCCGGCATTTCTGCGATTACATCGTTCGACCCGTTTCCCATGGATGGCTATCGCTCCAAGGTCGCGGGTCAAGTGCGCGACTTCGCAGTTGAACGATTTCTCGACTCCGCTCATGGCGAACGCGTCGACCGCTACGCCCAGTTTGCGCTCGTCGCAGCAAAGGAGGCGTTGTCTGACGCCGGTATCGAGATGACAAAGGAAAACCCCCATCGTTTCGCGGTCATCGTCGGAGCTGGTATGGGCGGCATGGTCATGGGCGAACGCGAAATTACGCAACTCTACCAGCACCAGAAACCTCACCGCGTCCATCCAAACTTTATTCCCGTCATCACCTTGAATTCGGCCTCCGGCATTGTGGCGATGGCCTACGGCGCCAAAGGCCCTAACCTGACCATCTCAACCGCCTGCTCCTCCAGTGCCCATGCACTTGGGCAAGCGCTCCTCTGTATCCGTGAGGGCCGTGCCGATGTTGTGATTACCGTGGGAGCGGATGCCAGCATCACCCCGCTCGTCTTCGCCGGATTTTGTTCTTTGCGCGCCCTCTCGTCCAAATATAACGATCATCCGGAACAGGCCTCTCGGCCCTTCGATCGGTTGCGCGACGGTTTCGTCATGGGAGAAGGCGCCG
>JBBRRM010000207.1:0-5893 GCA_038275915.1 Nitrospirales bacterium | reverse complement strand
ATTGACGCTACGGAGATCCAGCAATTTGATTCAGGACAGCATCCTGCTCAGCCTCACCGATCTAGCCGGGGCCATGATTATCGGAGCGCTCGGATGGATCGTGGTATGGATCATGTTGTCCTATGAGGGACGTCGTCTGCGCCCCTGCCCGAAGCGCACGACACTCGCGGTCACCATCGTCGCGGCGGGACTCTTATTTATGAGCCGATGGATTGCGCCGGACGTGTTAGCACAACACGTCATACAGATAGCGATCGTGCTGGGCGTTGCGGTCTTTGCCTATTATGCAGGTTCTCGAGAATGGTTGGGGAAGTGGTAACGAGAGGCGAAGACCGCTTCGCGGCTAACTCATCGTAGCAACACAGTCCCATCGCAGAGCAATCTCCGCTATTTCGTCTCGTCGCTCTCAATGCAGCAATCTTTGACCTTATGAAGCAAAACTCTTGCTTCTATACGTCATCAGTACCTCATCCCTTGCCGCGGCACATCAGTCAGAGGCACACATGACGCCCGGCAAGACCGCCACCGCACGAAGACCCACTAACTCACATTGACCACAGTCCAGCCCTTTCCTATACTGGGTTAAGCTCGTAAGGGAGGTGCGCTCATGAAAATCGTCATAGGTCTCCTCATCTCAGTGGTCTTACTGGTCGGAGTCATCCTATCGCTTCCCTTCCTGATCGATCTGAACAAGTATCAAGACCAATACAAGCCGCTCATCGAAGATATGCTCAATCGAAAGGTGCAGCTTCAGGACATTCGCCTGACCATCTGGCCGCGAATTGGTGCCAGTGTCGCTGGCTTTGTCGTGCTGGACGACCCGGCATTCGGGACAACCCCCTTTGCTTCTCTTAGCTCGCTGGAGGTCGGGGCCAAAGTTATGCCGTTGTTCCGCGGCAAGGTCGAGATAGAAGAAATCACACTCCGTGATCCGGTCATCAGGGTTATCAAGAATAAGAACGGGGTTCTGAATGTCTCGACCATCGGTCGCACAGGCGTTGCAGTGCCTCACACTCCTTCACGAGCCCCCATACCATCGGCCGAGGGGCCGCTCAAAATTCTGGCCATGCTGGCAGTAGATCGAGTCTCCATCGCCGGGGGAAAGCTTACCTATCAGGACCAGTCAGCTCCTAAGCCGACCGAGTACGTGTTGCAGGACCTGGAACTCGTCCTCAAATCCGTTCGGCTGGGCCAAACTCCAAGTCTCCATTTTGGAACGCTCGTCCAACCCTATAATCTGCCGGTCCGCCTCGACGGAACCTTTGGACCCTTAAAAGAATCCACGGATATTGAGGCAATCAACCTCCAACTCGCTGTGGGGAAAACTGATTTCACCATCACCGGAAACATGATCGAGCGCAATACCAACCTGAACATCAGTGCGCCGGCAATCAATACGGCCAATCTGCCTGTCGTCCTTCCATTACAGAAACCGGTTGAAGTGAAAAATCTCGAGATTGCCGCTGAAGTAAAAGGTCAGGATACACTGTTACACAAATTTTCCTTTCAGGTCTTCGACGGGTACATGGTGGTACAGGGAAAAATCACGTCCGGCTCCGAGGCACCGCCGTTCACCGGCAAGATGACGATTCAAGGGATACAACTGGGTCCGGCGCTGAACGCCCTGGCCACCACCCCAATATCGATCAGCGGAACGGCCGGGGCCGATTTCGGCATGCAAGGTCATGGCTTTTCCATGCCTGACCTCACAAAATTCCTGGAAGGCACGGGACACCTCGTTGTAAAAGACGGAAAAATCGAAGGTGTGAATCTACTTCAGGAAGCCATCGCCATCCTCAAAGTTGCCGGCATCTCGCTGGATAACCCCAAGGTCACGGCTTTTTCAACGATCGAGACCGATCTCGCTATCAAGCAAGGGATCATCCACGTTCAACGGCTCCTCATGGATAGCCACGACTTTCAGGCCACAGGGGGAGGCACCATCGGGTTCGATCAGGCTCTGAACCTTATCGTGAACCTCAATCTATCGCAGGAATTAAGTCAGAAGATCGCCGGTTCATTGCCTGCAACGAAGCTCGCGACCAAAGAAGGCCGTTTGAGTCTTCCGCTCCTCATCACCGGAACAGCACAAGCTCCATCGTACGGATTAGATATGAAAAGCCTCACCGGGAAAGTTCAGGAACAGGTGCGAAAAAAAGCTGAGGAAGCGGTGGGTGGACTCCTGAAAGGGACGACGAAGCCGGAAGATTTGAAGCGGCAGGGCCAAGAACTGTTCAAAGGAATTTTGGAGCGGTAGGGAGTGAACACATGATCGACATGGATACGATGACCCACTACGCAGTGAAATATGGAGTGCAGGCAGTCGTGGCGATCGGCATCTTTGCCGCCGGCGCAATGGCGTCACGCTGGACGGGAAAAATCGTCCAGCAGTCGCTTGAGCGACAAACTCTCGATCCTCCCCTGCGAATGCTGCTCGTCCGCATCGTCAAGATCGTCGTATTGCTCTTTACCGCCGTGATTGCGCTGGATGCACTCGGCGTTCCGATTGCTCCATTGGTGGCCGGTATCGGTGTCGCCGGGGTCGGCATCGGCCTCGCGATGCAGGGTGTCTTGAGTAATGTCATGGCAGGGCTGTCGATCATCTTTACCAAACCCTATAAGGTCGGCGAACATATTTCTTTACTTGGCGTCCATGGCGACGTGGTCATGATCGACATCTTTTCGACAATGCTGATGCATCCGGACCATTCGCGTGTCATCATTCCCAACCGGAAGATTGTCGGAGAGATCCTGCATAACTTCGGCACGATTCGCCAAATCCACCTGACCGTCGACGTGATTTATAAGACCGATCTTGATCAGGCCTTAGCCATAATCCGTGAGATCATTGCGAACCATCCGCACATTCTGAAAGATCCGGCTCCCTGCATAGGAGTCAGCACTCTCGGGCATCCCGCCGTGACCATTGCCCTCGAGCCCTGGACGGCAGTGATCCACTACGCCTCCGCTCAAGGCGAACTCAATAAAGCAATCATTGAACGTTTCCGCGCCGCCCACATTGAGTTCCCTGCCCCCGCCCCGGCACCGACGATATAAAAAATCGATCTACTATCGCTCGACGACCGCTTGGACTCATACCGCCGCGCCGAGATGAGGACTCAGTCCTATGTCGTCTCCGGGAGTGGGTCATCAGCAGAATTCCGCTAACAGGCTGCAACGATAGGATATTGGCACGATGGGACCCCCGTCCCATCGTGTAGTATGTCAGCAACGCAGGCTTGAATCCTTTCACTGGTTCTGTAGTGGAAAATCTGGTCCCTCAATTGAACTGCTCGCGTTTTGTATTGCGGTGACTCGGCCATGCGGCGAACCACGTGCGTGACCGATTCAGTCGTGACCATGCCAGCCCGTATATAATCTCCCGCCTCAGAGCGGCGGATGTAATCCATCATCAGATACTGATCGAGATTCATCGGAATTCCTAATACCGGTGTTCCTGCTGCCAGGGCTTGATAGACTGCTCCGCTGCCCCCGTTGCACACGACGAGATCTCCTCTTCTCGCCGCCGCCATGCCGGGCAGGTAATTCGCTATCCACACACTTTCCCTCGTACCGGTAACCCTCCCACGGTCGGCTGTGGCCATTAACACCTGCCATCCCATATGAGCCAGTGAGTGCGCAACCGTCCTGGCTACATCATCCCTTCCGGACGTTCCCATCGTGACATAGGCGGTCGGAACATTGTCCCGTAATGATGACCACCAAGAGGGCAGTTTACCGAACGACCACACCACCGGCCCGATGTAACGGTGGTGAGGCGGTGGATTGATTGTCGGAACCACATTTGGCAAGTCGGGGTACAAGGTGTAATCCGCATCTGAGAACATGTGATTGAGGTTATACCCCACGGCCGGCAGGCCATACTCCCGGCGCACCTTATTAAGCCCATACGCATGCTGTGCGAATACGAAGGGGCGTATGAGATCAAATATTCCTTGGGCCACACGAAGACCAAACCGCTCGGTAATCGCTAACTCGGGAACAAGAAAGCGCGGCCGGGCATAAGGACTCCAGTAGGCATTGGTCATTGCTGCGTAAGGGACGCAGGAGAGACGGGCGCTCACCGAAAGCGACAGCCGGAAATCTCCAATAACTAGATCAGGCTTCCAGTCGGTCATGATCCGAAGATCTTCTTGTACATATTGGCGAAGTTCCGTCGGGGTATAGAGAGGACGTCCTTGAGCAAGGCGACCCTGAAACACTTCGCTATTGATGGAGTGAATAGGATGGACAGGGAAGTCCAATTCACGAAATAGAGACAGATATCTAGGGTCGCAAACGAGATGGACTTCGTATCGGGAGGAATCCAGGGAGTGAGCCAGGGTGACGGCTCGCGCCACATGCGCCAAAGTGACGGCTTCCGCAAATATGAGAAGACGGCGGCGCCGCCGCTCTATTGGCCAATGACCCACGGCATAAGAAACGAGAGGATTCGGGTGATGTAACTCGCCCGGTCTTCCGTCAAACAGAATAGCCGAGTTGAATCCCAAAACCAGGGAGTTTTTGGCTACCATTCCTGCGACCTGCGCGCGGTCTCGTATCTTCCGGAAAAGCCAGCGCGCGATCGGTCCCTTCACATGAAGGGTAAGCCATGCCTCAACCCGCGCCAGGATTCGGCCGCGACGTTCCCGGCAAGCCTTTTTGGCAATTGTCGTCATGGATCAGCCTCCTCATTGTCGATATCGGGAGGTGATCTCCGTCGCAAACGTATTGAGGCGTTCTTGTGGCAATTTTCCGGTTGGATTGCGAGGTAACGCGTCGACGAGATGTAAAGGTCGTGGGAGAAACACAGGGTCGATGCGTTTTCTCAATTCCGTTTGTATTGTAGAAGGACTGATACCGGGAGCGACGACGAACGCCATCAGTCGGGCGTTGGCATTTCGGCCTTGGTAGGGCCGGTAAAACGTCCCGTCCACGACACCGTCGATCCGGGCCAATGCCGCATTCAGCGCCGCGATTGATGTACGTTTTCCGGCCACCTTCACTAAATCGTAGCTGGGGCCGTGCAAGATAAATTGTGCGGGGCTCTGCCCCGTGATCCGATCGGCAAGTCGAAGTGCTGGGCCCACATGGCCCCCCCTTACCCATGTGGTATCGTCCTCTTGCCACAGCTGTAGTCCAGGACAGAGAGTCCAGGTATGAGTGGCGGTTGGCTGTCGCGATCCAATAATCCCGCCTTCGGTACAGCCATAGATCTCGAGAACCGGTACATTCCAAAGTTCTTCCGCTTTCTTCGCCAAGGTGCGGTGAAGCGGCATCGTTGCCGAAATAATCCCTTGGAGACCAGGCAACGCGGTGCGCCGTGCCACATATGCGCGCAGATGGACGGGTGTGGTCATCAACCAGACGGCCTCCCCGGTTTTTCCCACGGCTTCATGAATATCGGCCGGCAGAATGGGATGTCCGGCATGGATCTCCCAACCGGACTGCAGCGGCAGCATAATAGTGGTTTCCAGGCCGTACATATGCTGGGCCGGCACTGTTCCTACCATGACACGCGAACCATCTTCTCCGATGCCGAACTGGCGTTTCAGTGCCTGGGCTCCTCTCACGAGAGAGCCCCAGGTCTTTGCATAGGCCTGGGGCAATCCGCTGCTCCCGGAAGTAAAGACAACGGCAGCAATCTGCCCGGAAGGTATGAGCGGAATGTCGGCCCTTCGGTCGATGCTTGGGACATCGTTGGGGACACGATACAAGGAAATATTTGATGGAACATCGTCATGATCCGCCAGGATGTAGGCGTCGGGATACTTTTGCCTAAGTTGGGCCAACGCTTCAGATGCGTAACAATTCGGCAATAAACTGATCTGTCGAGAAATCAATGCGGCCGCAAATCCAATGAGAAAATGATATCGGTCTTTGCACAGATTGA
>JBBRRM010000206.1:0-5947 GCA_038275915.1 Nitrospirales bacterium | reverse complement strand
AGTCGCTGAAGGCCGATCATCAATAACATCCCTATCGATGGGCAAAACGTCATCGCCGGGCCCGGTGATACGATTTACAAAGCTGACAAGAAAGCCGGGATTGCCATCCCAAGCCTCTGTGCGTCCGACCACCTCAACCCCTTTGGGTCTTGCCGCTTGTGTCTGTGCGAGATCGAAGGGCAGAGCGGGACCGTGGCGACCTGTACGACGCCGGTGCGAGAGGGGCTCGTCGTGCAGACCGAAAGCAAGCGGCTGCAACGGCTGCGGCACAACATCATCGAATTATATCTGTCTGAACAACCGGTTGCCGGTCCTGTGCCGGAGGCGTTGCAGCGACTGGCTGTTTCCTACGGCGTGCGTTCTGTGCGCTACCATAATCCGGAGCGCCGCCTGGCCTATCGCGATGACTCGAATCCGTTCTTTTCTTTCGAGAACGCCGCCTGCGTGTCCTGTGCCCGTTGCGTGCGGGCCTGCGACGAAATTCAAGGGACGTTCGCGTTAACCATGATCGGGCGAGGATTTTCGGCCAGACCGGCTGCGGGAGCCGGCTCGTTAATGGGCGAAGCGGCCGCCTTCGCCACATCCAACTGTGTCTCATGCGGCGCTTGCGTAAAGGAATGTCCGACTGGTGCCCTCACGGAGAAGACGGTGCTGAGGGAGGGTGCACCAACCAGAACCGTACGCACCACCTGCGCCTATTGCGGCGTGGGCTGTGCCTTTGACGCCGGGGTGCGAGATGGTCGGGTGGTGAGGATGATGCCTGCAGACGATGGGCCGTCGAATCACGGACACGCCTGTATGAAGGGACGATTCGGCTGGACCTATAACGATGCGCCAGATCGGCTGCGAGTCCCGCTGCTCCGACGCGGCAACGACTGGGTAGAGATTTCCTGGGAATCGGCATTGGATCGGGTCGCCCAGGAATTTACGCGCATCAAGGACTATTATGGGCCGGACGCCCTCGCGACCATTTCGTCCAGCCGGGGCACGAACGAAGAGAACTATTTGTTCGCCAAGTTCATGCGTTGCGTAATCGGCACCAACCACATCGATAACTGTGCCCGCGTGTGCCACAGCGCGACCGTCACCGGCATGATGGAAACGCTCGGGGCCTCGGCGGCGACCAATTCCATTCAGGATTTCGATCTGGCTCGCTTGATCATGGTGGTGGGGGCGAATCCGACGGAATCTCATCCGGTGGTCGGGGCCAGGATCAAGCAGGCGCATCGACGCGGGGTGCCCTTGATCGTCATTGATCCCCGGCGTACCGAGCTGGCGCGGCTGGCCGACCTCCATCTACAACTGCGACCCGGCACCAACGTCGCATTGCTTAATGCGATGGGCCACGTCCTCATCAAGGAAGGACTTCTCGATCAGGGCTTCATTGCGACAAGGACCGCGGGCATCGAGGACTGGCTCAAGACGGTTTCAGACTGTACACCGGTAGCCGCTGAAGGCATCACCGGCGTGCCGGCCCATCTCATCTTTCAGGCGGCCCGACGTTACGGGAGCAGCGGTGCGTCGCTCTGCTGCCATGGTCTCGGTGTGACGGAACATCGCTGGGGCAGCCATGGGGTCATCGCACTCTGTAACCTTGCTCTGGCCACCGGCAACGTCGGAAAACCCGGCACCGGCATCAATCCCTTGCGTGGCCAAAACAATGTGCAGGGAGCCTCGGATATGGGCTGCCTCCCGACCTACTTTGCCGGCTACCAGAGTTTGGACGAGCCGAAGCTGGCGTTGTTGCATCAGACCATCACCGGCCGTCCGTTGCCCACGAAGCGCGGCATGAAAACGCCCGACATGTGGGACGCGGCGATTGCCGGCAGGCTCAAGGGTCTCTGGATCATCGGCTATGATGTGGCGCAGACGGACCCGAATTTGAAGAAAGTGCACGAGGCGTTGACGCGGGTGGAGTTTCTGGTGGTGCAAGACCTGTTTCTCAGCGAGACCGCCAAGTTTGCACATCTGATATTGCCTGGAGCGTCGTTCCTCGAAAAGGACGGCACATTTACCAATCTTGAACGTCGTATTCAACGGATCAGAAAAGCGGTGGAGCCACCGAACGGGATCCTCCCGGATTGGCGCGTGGTCTGCGAGGTCTCAAACCGGATGGGCTATCCCATGCCGTATCGGCATCCCTCGGAGATCATGGACGAGATTGCGAGGCTCACGCCGATGTATGCCGGTGTGTCCTACGATCGACTCGATCAACATGCCGGTTTGCAGTGGCCAGTCTCGACTGCCGCGCACGAAGGCACATCCCTGATGCATCAGGAGACATTTCCAAAGGGGAAGGCGCACTTTGTCGGAGTGGATTACCTGCCGCCGGGTGAAGCTGCGAGCAAGGAGTATCCCTTCGTGCTGACCACGGGCCGCATTCTTCAACATTACAACTGTGGGGCCCAAACACGTCGGACGGACATTCTCGAGTTGGTCGATACCGATATGCTGGAAATACATCCGGCCGATATGGAGAGGCTGCATCTGCGGGACGGTGAGATCATTCGTTTGGTAAGTGCCCGTGGCGACGCCCTGCTTCCCGCCGTGGGGAGTGCCCGTGTCCTTCCTGGGCATCTCTTCACCAGCTTTCACTTCCCTGCTTCAACGGTAAACGCATTGCTCTCGTCGAGTGCGGATGAAAGTTCACAGTGCCCGGAGTACAAGGTGTCTGCCGTGCGCGTGGAACGGGTTGAACGGGACGAACTCGATCCGGAAGATGAAGCGGAGCTGCGGCATATGCGACGCCAACTCATTCTTTAGCGAGCCATGGAACAGAGCACAACGAACAGTCTGTTCGATGCCTACGCCCCCGCGCAGATCGCCCTGCGGGTGCGTGAAGTCGGCGTAGCGAAAGCCACTATGCAGGTCCTCACAATGTTCGCCCTGGCCATCTTGGCCGGGGCCTTTATTGCGTTGGGCGCGTTATTTTTTACGGTCACGATGACCACGGGAGCCACTGGTCAACCGACGGTTTTTGGACTCATGCGCTTGGCGGGCGGCGTCACGTTCAGTTTGGGGCTCATCCTGGTGGTCGTGGGTGGAGCGGAACTCTTCACGGGCAATAACCTGATTGCCATGGCCTGGGCCTCCGGTAGGGTGACGACACAACAAGTCATGAGGAACTGGGGGTGGGTCTATCTCGGCAACCTGGCGGGAGCGGTTGGAACCGCGGTCTTAGTATGGCTGGCTGGCGTGCAGACCATGAGCGACGGTGCAGTCGGGGAGACGATGGTCCAGATCGCGCGCAGCAAGATCGAGCTCGATCCGGTTTCGGCCCTTGCGCGTGGGGTCCTCTGCAATGTGCTGGTGTGTCTGGCTCTCTGGTTGTGCATGGGCGCGCGGAGTGTGACCGATAAGATTCTTGCGACCGTCTTCCCGATTACCGCGTTTGTCGCGTGCGGGTTTGAACATTCCGTCGCCAACATGTACTTTCTTCCGATCGGGGTGGCGCTCGCGGCCGGAACCTCCGCTCCTCTCTCAATCACCGGCGCGCTCAGCAATCTCGCGCTGGTCACAATCGGCAACGTCCTCGGCGGAACCGTCCTCGTCGCGATGGTCTATTGGTCGGTATATTTGCGAAATTCTGGTTAGCGTCACAGGCGTCCCCCATCATGAATTCTCCTTGCACAATCGTCGGCATCTTGGTCAATGGCGGACAGGCTCCCGGCATCAAGAGCGTCATTAGTGCAGTCACGATCCCTTTCAAACAGAGGGGGGATATTACTTTGCAGCCGTACCAGATCGCGTGCCAGTGCATGATCAGGCTGTCCGACGAGGACTTCAAGAGTCAGGTAGCGCTTGCCCGTTGCGTGGCTGTCTCGGGCTGTCGCCGCAAGCATTTCAACGCCGGTTTCAGCCTGTCTGTTCGAACGTAACAGGAACTCAATTGAAAGGATGCGTAACATGAATGTGCTCGTGGCGACGGATGGATCAAAGTATGGGCGATGGGGGCTCAACTGGGTGGCCAAGCTGCCGCTGGTCGAGCAGCCGCGGGTCACGGTGCTCCATGTGCTGGATATCGCCGCGCTCCGTGCACCGTTTCTTTCGCAGCCGGTGATGGCGGGAATTGACCGGTACATCCAGGAAGAAATTCAGCGCATGGAAGCGCGCTCGGCAAGAGCCCTCAAAGAGGCAAAACAGCAATTGGCGGCTTTGAAGCTCAAGGGCACAGCCCGTAAGGAGCAAGGAGCCATCGCACCGACGATTTTGAAGCGTGCGCCGAAACGGGACGGGCTCCTGGTGGTGGGCAGTCAAGGCCTCGACGCCCTCGATCGCTTCATGCTCGGCAGCGTGTCGACGAATCTCATCCATCATGCGACCTGTCCTGTGCTCGTCGTTAAGAACGAGGCGGTACCGTTACGGCGGATCACCTTGGCGACCGATGGATCGGACGCGTCGGCCAAAGCGTTGGCATTTATGCTGAGGAAGTTTCAGCCCGTAAGTTCGACCGGCAAGGGCGGGCGCGTGCCGATCCACGTGAGCGTGGTCCATGTGATGCCATTCATCAAGTATCCGGAGTTGAAGGCGGCAGGCCGCAGGCTGGTCGAACAGAGTGTGCGGAAGCTGGTCAAAGCGGGGTTTACAGCCGAGGCCGTAGGTCAGCTTGGAAAGCCTGCTGAGGAGATCATGAAGGTGGCTACTAAACACCATACCGATCTGATCGTGATGGGGGCCAAAGGGCTGGGCGCCATCGCGCGCTTTTTGCTGGGCAGCATCTCGACAAGGGTGGTTCAGCACAGCTCCTGCTCGGTCCTCGTCGTGAGATAGCTTTACGGTGATGTTTGTCCATTTCGTCAGGCTGGGGAGTACGGTCGGTTCTAAATCTTCGAGCTTCCTCCGCCACGTCCTTGTCGGTCAACCTGCCGCATGTCCTGACATCCTCGGTGATCCCTTCTGTTCATGAACATCGGGTTGATAGGATCCCTATTGCGCAGAAGCGGTTCGCATTAATCGAGCGGGATAGCCTCCTGATGGTCGTGGGAGGCGGGATGAGGATGTGGGTGTTGTTTCAATGGTGGGTGGGTGACCGGCAATGAATCCCCAACAGGCCATTCCTCCGTCTCTACAGTCTGCTCTCACTCATTCGCCCTGGCACATGCTCTCGCCCGATGAAGTTGCCACACATCTCGCGGTTGATCCGGACGCCGGTCTCACCAATGAGGAAGCCGCGTGTCGGATCGTCCAATATGGTCTGAACGACATCCGTGAGCGACTCCCACGCCCGCTTTGGCGCATGTTCCTCGATCAATTCACCGACTTCATGATCCTCGTCTTGATCGGGGCTGCGATTATCTCCGGGATCGTCGGTGAACCGCCCGATGCAATCGCCATCGTCGTGATCGTCCTACTCAATGGGGTGATCGGTTTTGTCCAGGAGTACCAGGCTGAGCGAGCGGTCGCTGCGCTGAAGTTGCTCGCGGCGTCCAGGGCGTTGGTCTTGCGGAGCGGCCACGTGACAGACCTGTCCGCCCTACAGCTCGTGCCTGGGGATGTCGTGTTGCTGGAGGCAGGCAACGTGATGCCGGCCGATCTGCGCCTGATCGAAACCGTCCAGCTGAAGGTGGATGAGGCGCCGTTGACCGGTGAGTCAATCCCGGTTGAAAAGTGCACGTCCCCGCTGCATGAGGCCGAGGTACCACTCGGCGACCGGGTGAACCTTGCGTACAAGGGGACACGGGTGACCTATGGCCGTGGCCGTGGCCTTGTGGTTGCGACCGGCATGCAAACCGAACTGGGCAGAATCGCCTCGATGCTGGGGAACGAAGAGGCCGTGAAGACTCCGCTGCAAAAGCGGCTCGCGCGATTCGGGCAGCGTCTGGCCCTCGTGGCCTTGGCGATCTGTGCCATCGTGTTTGCCGGCGGTGTGTTGCGTGGCGAATCGATCGTGTTGATGTTTCTGACGGCGGTGAGTCTGGCTGTCGCGGCAATCCCCGAAGCGCTTCCT
>JBBRRM010000205.1:0-6012 GCA_038275915.1 Nitrospirales bacterium | reverse complement strand
CCAAGTGCGAACTAAGCCGGGGAGCCTGCGCGATAATGACGGTGTCGACGTTTACGATCCGATACCCCTTCCCCCGCATCTTCCCCACCACATCCTCCAACAGCTTCAGGCTTGAAATATCTTTGAACCGCTGATCGGAACTGGGATAGTGCCGGCCTAAATCTCCTTCGCCCATCGCCCCGAGCAGTGCATCGCAGAGGGCATGGACCAAGGCATCGGCATCCGAATGGCCCAACAAACCTTTGCTGTGCGGCACCTCGATCCCGCCGAGAATCAGCTTTCGTCCCGATCCCAACGGATGAATGTCATAGCCACAGCCCACTCGCATTGTCATATGCTCTCCTCATGATTCCTCACGCATCGTTTGGTATCGGAGATTGCAGGCCTGGCGCGGATGGCAGATCGACTCAGAGCCGTGTCTAATAGAATCCACACGGGAACAACGGCGAACTTCGTCATGTCTTGGCCGTTCCGCTTTGCTTTATCCTCGACGTCAATATCGCTTCGCCAATCACCAGATCTTCAGGCCTGGTCACTTTGATATTCTCCCCGCTTCCCTCAACCACCGCAACCGAGTATCCCAGCCATTCCACCAGGAATGCATCATCGGTAGCCCGGACCCCTTCGGCATGGGCTTTCCTATGAGCTGCCTCGATCCAGTCGCGGCGAAACGCTTGCGGAGTTTGAGCGAGCCATAGAGGGGTACGATCGACCGTTCGCTCAATGACCCCATCCGGACGTACCTGTTTTACGGTATCCCGCATGGGAAGCGCGACAATTGCTGCTCCCTCTTTCCTCGCCGCAGCCACAACTTCGTCGATCATCCGTCGCGTCACAAAGGGTCGTACCGCGTCGTGGATGAGTATGATCTCTGCGCCTGGGGGAACCTGAGCGAGTGCGTGCCGCACCGAATCCTGGCGCTCTGCACCACCGGCCACCACCTTCGTCACTTTGGTGAATCGATGCCGCGAGACAATCTCATTCTCACAATATTCGATGTCCGCAGCCGGAACGGCGAGAATGATCTGATCGACTATGGATGCGGCTTGCAAAGCCCGCAGCGATTGAATGATGAGCGGCTCACCACCCAGCGAAAGAAATTGTTTGGGGACGGAGCCGCCCATCCGAAGCCCGCGACCGGCAGCCGGCACGAGCGCCACCACCTGACTAGACACGCGCGACTTGCAACTCCTCTAGTTCGGTCTCTTCCTTCAGGCGCGTAAAGATCATACGCCCTGCGGTGGTTTGTAACACGCTGGTCACGACGACATCCACATTCCGTCCGATAGAGCGCCGAGCGTTATCGACGACAATCATCGTGCCGTCGTCCAAGTAAGCCACTCCCTGGCCGGCTTCCTTCCCTTCCTTCAACACAAACACCCTGATTGTTTCCCCCGGCAGGACTGCAGGGCGGAGGGCATTACAGAGTTCATTGATATTGAGGACGCGCACCCCTTGCAGCTCGGCGACTTTGTTCAGGTTCAAATCATTGGTGATAATCTTCGCGCTCATCTTCTTTGCCAACACCACCAACTTCGCATCGACTTCTTTCACATGCGGGAAATCTTCATCGATGATCCGCACATCGACGCCCGCCATCTTTTGAATCTTGTTCAAGATGTCGAGTCCGCGCCGGCCTCGAGCCCGCTTCAGCGAGTCGGAAGAGTCGGCAATGTGCTGGAGTTCGTCCAGGATAAAATGCGGCACGAGAAAGGTGCCCTCGAGAAACCCGGTTTCACAGAGGTCCGCCGCACGGCCATCGATAATGACACTGGTATCCAGCACTTTGGGGCACACGGTCGAACCGGACAACTCGAAAAACTTCTGCTCGGAACTGGGAAACCTTTCCTTGCCGAATCGCGCACCAATGACCAGCCCCAGATAGGGAAGTCCAAGGAGGAAGACCAGCCCTCCGATATGAAACAGGAAGGTTTGGACATCGAAAATTTCACCGCCGACCCATTCAACCAGCCCGGTGAGCAAAAGCCCCACTGCCAACCCACCGGTACCTCCGACGATAATGCCGAATGAAAGGTTGCGTAAGGCATACTCCCCGGCGACGATCAGTCCTCCGGTCAGCGCTCCGATGCCGGCCCCATACACCCAAAACAACGCGTTGGCTGGTTCAGCCTTGAGGAACAAGGCCATGCCGGCCAACCCACTGAGAAGGACAAATATGGCTCGCGATACCATACCTTCACCTCCTCGCACATGTGACCTGCCCCTCATGAGACAGGGTGGAACGGTCCCCTAGGGCCGAAGCGTGAGATAGATCGTTTGGCCCTTCCGTTTGAGCAGCAAGAGGACCGGTTGATCCTTGGCAAGACCGGCAGCCGCCCGTTCGTAGGACTTGAGCGTGCTCACCGCCTTGCGATTGACTTCGAGAATGATGTCGCCTTCGCGCACACCCATTTCCTCTGCGGTGCTTCCGGGCTTGACCCTGACTACGACCATGCCGCGCTCGGTGCCCTTTAACCCGTACCGAGTAGCTAGTTCCTCACTTAACTCGCGGACATCAAGATCTAAGAGGACCCCCGTTGATACCGCAGACTCTTTGTTCTCTTCAGCGCTGGGTTGACCCAATGATTTGGGCTGCTCCACAATCGTCACTTCGATCGTCTTCGGCTTCTTGTCACGAATCACCTTGAGCGAGACCTTCCTCCCGATTGGTGTCTGTGCAACGGCATTCCGCAAATGCGTCGGAGAATTCATCGGCTTACCATCATATTCAATGATGACATCTGCCCGCTCAAATCCCGCCTTCTTCGCAGGGCTATCATCCATGACGTCGCTGACGAGCACGCCCTTCGTGTCGGTAATCCCGAACTGTGTGGCCAACTCAGGTGTCAAATCTTGAATCGCCACACCGAGCCAGCCGCGGACGACCTTCCCTGTCCGCACCAACTGGTCCATGATGGCGCGTGACAGGTTGCTGGGCACAGCGAACCCGATACCCATGTTGCCACCACTTTGGCTAAAAATCGCCGTGTTGATCCCGACCAATTCGCCACGCACATTGACGAGTGCGCCTCCGGAATTTCCCGGGTTGATCGCGGCATCGGTTTGGATGAAATCTTCGTATTCGGCAATTCCCATACTGGCTCGTCCGACTGCACTGACGATCCCCATCGTGACCGTCTGAGTGAGCCCGAACGGACTACCCACGGCCAACACAAATTCCCCGACCTCCAGTTGATCTGAATCGGCCCAAGGAATGGTTGGAAGCCCCGTTGCTTCGATTTTCACGACCGCAATATCTGTTTTTGCATCGGTCCCGATCAACTTGCCCTTAAACTCCCGCTTATCCGACAGAAAGACTCGAATCTCGTCGGCCTTGTTCACCACATGATTATTGGTGATGATTAATCCATTGCCCTCCACCACGACCCCGGAACCCTGGCCACGCTCTTTTGGCTCTCGCTGGGGGGCATCACGATCACGTTTAAAAAATTCATCGCCGAAGAACTTGCGGAAAAATGGGTCGTCAAATGGAGAGCTCTGTGAACCTTCGCCAGCCTTTCCATTTCGTGTCGCCGCAATGTTGACAACCGCCGGCTTCACCGATTTCGCGATTTCGACGAAGTTCTTTCCGCTCCCTCCTGCCAAAGGCGGCTGTGGAGCAGTGGCAACGGGACGAACAATCGGTTCTAAAGCAGGCTCCGGTCCCGCCGTACCAATCGGCAACCAACCCATGTCAGAGGCCACCACAATCCCGATGACAATTCCTATCACGACCAAGGAAGACGGGATCACCCAGGCACGCACAAGCTTCATTGGTTATCCTTGCTCTTCATCCCTCATCACCCGAATCATTCACACAACCCGTCTCTCACGGCGACTCATTGCGTCTCGCCGGAATAAATCCCCATGATGCTCTGGAGAAACTTTATCGCCTCCGCTTTCGGCCGCTGGAACGAGTTCCGCCCAATGATGGAGCCAAATCCGCCACCGTCACGAATGGCACGCGCGTCCTCGAACACATTCTTGTCCTCGCTCTTGGCCCCTCCTGAGAAAATGACAATCCGGCGCCCATCGAACGAACTCTGCACCACGTGCTTGACCCGCTCCGAGAGCGTGGCGATTGGAATCTTCGCCGATTCATACACCTTTTTAGCCGCAGGCTGTTCAAGATGCGCTGTGGGAAGCTTGATCTTGATGACATGGGCGCCGAGCTGGGCTGCAATCTGGGCCGCATAGGCCACGACATCGATCGCCGTCTCTCCTTCCTTGCTAAGTACCGACCCGCGCGGGTACGACCACACCACGACCGCCAGTCCGCAGTCCTTGGCATCTTCTGCAATCTCGCGAAGCTGTTCATACATGGCATTGCAATGCGAAGACCCCGGATAGATCGTGAATCCCACAGCCACGCAGCCTAATCGCAACGCATCATTCACACTGCCCGTCACTGAAGGCATTGGGTCTTTTTCGTCGTGCAGCACATCGTGATTATTGAGTTTCAGAATGAGCGGGATTTGCCCGGCATACTGACTCGCACCGGCCTCCAGAAATCCTAACGGAGCGGCGTAGGCATTGCAGCCTGCATCGATCGCCAATTGAAAATGATAGAGGGGGCTATAGCCCGCTGGGTTCGACGCAAAACTCCGGGCCGGACCATGCTCGAATCCTTGGTCCACGGGCAGAATCACGAGCTTGCCAGTCCCCGCCAACTTGCCGTGGCGCAACAGACGAGCGATATTCGTTTTTGTCCCGGCATTATCACTGCTATACCAGCTCAAAATTTCTTGTACGCGATCTGTCATGTTTCTCCTCCCAGAACGAGTCTTGTGATTAGGAGGATGCTGAAAAAGTTCGCCAGCGTCGTTCTCGCATCGTTCAGACCCTCAACGTACTCTGGAGGGTACGCCTCGGCCCTTCACTCGCTGCGGCCTAGCTGGACGGCCTTTTTGAGCATCCTGCGTGATGTGCCCCGTTGTCTCAAGCATGCGGACCAGTGAAATTCTGGTGTGCTCATATAATTATTTCGCAGCCTGTTACACCTGCCCTTGGATATGGCGCTCTGCTTCGCGAACGTCCTCCGCACTCCCGATGATCAACGGCACCCGTTGATGCAGTTGCTTGGCTTCCACGTCAAGGATGCGCATCGTGCCGGTGCTGGCTCTTCCTCCTGCCTGCTCCACGACCCATGCCAATGGATTGGCCTCGTACAGCAACCGGAGCTTGCCCTCAGGCTTGTCCACCTCACCGGGATAGAGATAGATTCCTCCCCCAAGAAGAATCCGGTGTACATCGGCCACGAGACAGCCGGAATAGCGCACACTGTAGGGACGCCCCGTGGCTTTATCCGCAACTTTCAAGTAATCCACATACTTCTTCGCGCCCGTCGTCCACTTATGATAGTTGCCTTCGTTCACTCCATAGACCTTGCCCCGAGCAGGTATATGAATCTGCTCGTGAGACAGCAGATATTCGCCGATGCCGGGCTCCAACGTAAAGCCCTGGACTCCTTGTCCAACCGTATAGACCAGCATCGTGCTTGAACCGTAGAGGAGATAGCCGGCAGCCACTTGTTCTGTTCCCTTGCGGACAAGGTCATCCTCGTTCGGCATCCGGTCTTCGCTCCGGCACTTTAAAATGGAGAAAATTGCGCCCAACGGCATGTTGCAGTCCGTGTTTGATGAGCCATCGAGCGGATCGAACAGCAACATATACTTGGCCTGGGGCCAATTCTCTGGAAGTAGGACCGGCTTCTCCATCTCCTCCGATGCCACTGCGCAGGCTAGTCCACTTTGGTGAAACGCCTTCAGAAAGGCCTCATTGGCAATCTCATCCAGTTTCTTGACCGTTTCTCCCTGCACGTTCATCTGGCCGGTCGTTCCCAAGATATTGATGAGCCCCGCACGTCTGAGATCCTGCGCAATAATTTTCCCAACCAGGCCGATCTGGGCCAGGAGATCGGACAATTCTCCGCTGGCTCCCGGGTGAGCCGACTGCTTCTGGGCGGTAAATCTGCTTAAAGTAAGAGGAAACTGTCCCATGTTGGAGACAAGT
>JBBRRM010000204.1:0-6024 GCA_038275915.1 Nitrospirales bacterium | reverse complement strand
AATCATCTGATTCCCCAGCATTGCAGCAAGGATCGTCAACATCGTCACTTCTTTCCCGCTCGACACCTGACCACCGGTAGCAAAGGCGGCTCCAATTTTGTTTTTCATCCTGAACTCGGGGAACACACCGAACAAAAACTGCCAGTTGTCGAAGAAGTTTTTTACATCTCCCGACATATTCGACCAATAAACCGGCGATCCGACCACCACTGCATCGGCAGAGAATAAATCATCCGCGGTCACCTGACCGACTCGTTTCAACAGCACCTGAGTACCGGGAACACTCTTGACGCCTTCCACCACCGCTTCGGCCATGCGCTCGGTATTGCCGGAAAGCGAATGGTAGGCCACGAGCACCTTTACCAGCGGGGCCGAATCGTCGGCGAATGTCTCGCTGGAGCCGATGGCCAGTGTCAGAAGAAGGGCACAGGAAAACAGAGAACCAATGATGCGGAGGCGGAGAATAGAGGTGAGAGATGGAAACATCAACTCACACAGAGCAGGAACCGGCGCGCACGATCGGCGCCGGTTCAACGACGGACAATTTCCTCTTCCATCCGTTCTTCAACGGAGACTTCTGTCAACGTTCCGCGATAGTCGCACTTGTGACAGCGAACCCGCCATTCCTCGATCCACTTCTCTTGCACATACGACTGCCGACACTTTGGGCAAACAAATACGCCTTTAACATAATGTACTTTTCGCGTCTCTTTCATACTCCCCTCCCTTGCTTGTGCTGACCGAGGATGGCATAGCCGACCGCGCGATTGCAAGACGCCATCAGCCAGAATTGCCTACGATCTCATGTCGCCACACGCGGCCACTGGCTTGACTCATATCCCATGGATCGATAGGATGCTGGCGTGCAACGACGCCGAGCGCTCACGTTTTTCTTCGTCCTTACCCTGTCTTTCCCTTACTGTACGCAGGCGGGGACAGACTCCTCCATGCAAGGATTCATCCCGATTACTCTCCCAGGGGGTACAATTATCCATGCAGAGTTGGCCGACACGCCTCAAAAACGTGCAGAAGGGTTGATGTACCGCGAGCAACTAGGGGCCAATCGCGGCATGCTCTTTACGTTTTCACAAGCCCAGCCCTGGGTGTTTTGGATGAAGAATACGAAGATCCCGCTCGATCTTATCTGGATGAACGAAAAGAAACAGATCATCCATATGGAACAGAATGTGCCGGTCTGCACCAAAACGGACGACAGCTGCCCCCAATACCGGCCGAACGACGAGGCCCTCTATGTCTTGGAACTCGCAGGGGGCCGGGCTGAAAGTTTGAAGTTGCAGCGGGGATCAAAACTTCAGTTCCGGGTTCCGTAGCAGCCTACGTTGATGCAGGTTGTTCAAAAAGGCCGTCCAGCGAGGCCGCAGCGAGTGAAAGGCCGAGGCGCGTACCCTCTGTGCGGTACGTTGAGGATCTGAACGATGCGAGAACGACGCTGGCGGTCTTTTTCGGCACCCTGCCAGTCAAGACCGTTCCTGCCAGGCTCTCAGCCGTCTAGCCGTAATGACCCCATCCACGCGCTCGACGGCTTTGAGCACTTGATCGAGATGTTGGGTGCCCGAAACTTCCACGACAAAATCGAGCACGGCTTTCCGATCCTCCCGCGTCGTAATCTCGGCGCGGCTGATGTTGGCGTGGCATGCCGCAATCGCAGAAGACACATTCGCCAGCACGCCCGTCTTATCCACGGCCACGACGGACACTTTAACCGAGTGCGTGCCTGGCGTGGCAGAGTCCCACTCCACTTCTACCAACCGCTCTTTATCATAGTCCAAGGCCGCAAGATTCGGACAGTCGACCGCATGAATCGTCAACCCACGCCCGCGAGTGATATACCCGAGAATGCGATCGCCTGGCACGGGATGACAACAGCGCGACAACTGCATCAACAGATCCCGAGAACCCTTGACCTGTACGCCGGCGCCGTCGCTCTTCCCGCCTATCGCTTTGCGGGGAGCGGGCCGTTCCTGAATCGGCGCCTGGGTCCCAGGTGGCGGAGCCGTGAGTTTACCGATAACCTGTGATGTCGCGACGCGGCCAAAACCCACGGCTGCTGTCAATTCCTCAGTGCTATCGAATCCCGACTGACGAGCGGCTTCCAAAAGCTCCGCCGACTTGAACATGCGCGCCGGCGCCATACCCTGACGGCGGAATTCCGACTCCAGCAGGCGACGGCCGATCTCGACACTCCGTTTTTGTTCTTCGAGTTTGATCCAATGTTTGATCTTGGTCTTCGCGCGAGAGGTGCGGACAAACTTCAACCAGTCCTTATGCGGCGTTTGCGTGGGCGAGGTCAGAATTTCTACCGTATCTCCGCTCGTGAGTTGATGCTTGAGCGGCACGATCTTTCCGTCCACCTTGGCTCCGACACAATGGTCCCCCACCTCGGTGTGAATCGCGAATGCAAAATCCACCGGTGTCGAGCCTTTCGGCAATTCCTTCACGATCCCTTTGGGCGTGAACACATAGACCACATCGTGGAAGAGATCGAGCTTCACTGAGTCCATGAACTGCCGGTTATCCGTTAAGTCTTCATGCCATTCGACGAACTGGTGGAGCCAGCCAAAAGCCTTGCTGTCACGATCGGCGACCTGTCCTGGCTCTTTATACTTCCAGTGCGCGGCGATGCCGTCCTCCGCAATGCGATGCATATCCTCCGTCCGGATCTGGAACTCAACATGCTCCCCCTTCGGACCCACCACCGTGGTATGCAAGGATTGATAGAGATTGGACTTCGGAATCGCGATGTAGTCCTTGAAGCGCCCCGGCACAGGCCGCCAGAGTGAGTGAATCACCCCGACCAAGGCATAGCAGTTCATCTTCGTATCAGTCACGATCCGCAATGCAGTCAGGTCATAGACCTCTTCGAACGTAATCGACTGCTTGTTCATCTTTTGGTAAATGCCATAGAGATGTTTGGGCCGGCCATTGACTTGCCCAACCAATCCGTTCTCTTGCATGGCCTTCT
This sequence comes from Nitrospirales bacterium, assembly GCA_038275915.1. Taxonomy (GTDB): domain Bacteria; phylum Nitrospirota; class Nitrospiria; order Nitrospirales; family Nitrospiraceae; genus Palsa-1315. The sequence goes on along the minus strand of JBBRRM010000204.1, from coordinate 3,041 downwards.
GCACGAGCCCCATCACTTCGTCGATATACTGCTGCCTGTCCTCGTCCCGTTTCGCCACGCGTACACGCAAGGTCTCGTAGACTTCCGGCTTGAGATGCTTGAGACATAGATCTTCCAGCTCGTTCTTGATCCAGCCGATCCCAAGGCGATTCGCCAACGGCGCATAGATCTCCAGCGTCTCCTGGGCGATCTCTTGTCGTTTCGCCGAGCTGAGATGCTCCAAGGTGCGCATGTTATGTAGCCGGTCGGCGAGCTTGATGAGGACCACCCTGATGTCGTCCGCCATCGAGAGCACCATCTTGCGGAAATTCTCCGCCTGTTTTTCTTCATAGCTCCGAAACGTGATCTTGCCGATCTTGGTCACCCCATCGACCAAATGGACGACATCCTTCCCGAACTCTCTTTCGAGTTCGTCAGCCGTGGCGACGGTATCTTCCAGGGTGTCGTGCAACAGTGCCGCGACAATGGCGGTCACATCGGTTTTGAGCGAGGTGAGAACTCCGGCGACGGCGATGGGATGTTGAAGGTAGGGTTCTCCGGACCGACGACGCTGCCCTGCATGCGCTTTCGCAGAGAACTCATAGGCCTTGCGGACCAGGCCGAGGTCGGCATCAGCGTAATAGCTCTTGACCCGATCCAGCAGCTGGTCAAGATCTGTGACAGTTTCGTACACCATGGCTCATTCACTCAATCACGCTCGGTCGAACATCACGGATACGAAGTTGAATCCGGTCACGGCCATTCCAATGATTCAGTTCCGGCGTGAAGGCCAGATCGACCGGAATGCGAGACGAGATGCCCCGCTCCAACAGCGATTTCATGCCGAATCCGATACTGTCGAACGGCAGCGATGTCCCTTGCCGCACGGTCATTTTCAAATGTTTCTCGCCGACCGTGCGTGAATCCATCACTTCGAGACGGGTCACTGCAAACGTGGGTTCTGGATTGCCGGCGCCAAACGGATGCAGCGAACAGATTTCCTGGATCAATTGCAGATTCACTTCGTCCAGGCGCACCTCAGCATCGACATCCAATGTCGGGACCTTGGCGCCTTCGTGGGTCCACCCGGCCACCACTTCGGAGAACCTGGCACGAAACTCGTCAATCCTAGACTCGCGAATCGTCACGCCTGCGGCGCTGGGATGTCCGCCGAACGCTTCCAACATCTCCCGACAGGCGGCCAATCCTTGTTAGAGGTCAAAGCCGCGGGTCGTCCGCGCCGAGCCTTTGGCTATCCCCTGCCCATTGATGGCCATGACTATCGCCGGGCGCTGAAACCGATCGACCAAGCGCGCCGCGACGATGCCGACAACTCCAAGATGCCAGTGCCGGGAGGCCAGTACGAGGGCGGGCGGCATGTCTTGATCTTTCAATGTGGCCAGCGCCTCCGCCATGATCTCCACTTCGATACGCTGCCGTTCTCGATTTAGCTGCTCAAGCCGGTCTGCCAACTGCTGCGCCTCAGCCGGGTTATCGGTCGTCAACAACCGCACCCCCAGCATGGCATCATCCAAACGCCCGGCGGCATTGATGCGCGGCGCCAGCTTGAAGGCAATTGTTTCCGCCGTGCAATCCCGCGTGACCCCCGCCACCTGCTTCAGCGCCCGAACGCCGCAGCGCGCGCCACGCGACAATTGGACCAGCCCTTCGCGCACAAAGTTTCGGTTCTCATCGTGTAAGGGTACGACGTCGGCGACGGTGGCTAACGCCACGAGATCAAGCAACGACTCCAACGGCACCCCCGCAACTCCATAACGGATCTGATAGGCCTGCGCCACCTTGTAGGCCAGCGCCGCGGAACAGAGACCACGAAAAGGATAGAGAGCACCGGCGCGATGGGGGTTGAGTACCGCCACAGCCGGTGGCATCTGCTCATCGGTCTGGTGATGGTCCGTCACCACCACATCCATGCCGAGTAGGGCAGCGAAGGCGATTTCTTTATGCGAGGTCGTGCCGCAATCGGACGTCACCAAAAGCGAGATGCCTTCGTCATGCAGCCGCTGAACAGCAGCGAGGTTTAGTCCGTAGCCTTCGCGGAGACGGTGCGGAACATAGGCGCGAACCTGTGCACCCAACCCGCCAAAGAACGACATGTATACGCTGGTCGCCGTAATCCCGTCGACATCGTAGTCGCCATAAAAACAGATCGGCTCCTGAGTCGTGACCGCCCGATGCAACCGTTCGACCGCTTGCTCCATGTCGGGGATCAAAAATGGGTCATGGGGTGACCGCAGGGACATCCATATCGTCGCTTCATCCGGCGTGGTTACGCCACGAGCCAGGAACAACGACGCGGTCGCATGGGAAATCGAGAGGGCCTGGGCTAACGAAGCGCGCTGAGAGAGATTGATATCACGGAAGACCCAGAGCTTGGACTTCATGAGGACCTCTTGAACTGGTTCTGAGTCTAGAGAGAAGCTAACTATCTGAGAATTAAAGGGATACTAGCCTCTCGGCCCTGCGTTGTCAAACAGGATAAGCGGGAGTCATGCTGGTGACGGACGGAGGTCGAACCCTGGATACCGGAGTGTAGTGAGGAAGGGAAAGGAGGAGGAGATCCAGCAGACTGCCAGAGTCTACTCCCCTCCTTTTTGCACGTAGTTCTTGACGAATTCTTCTGCGTTCGTTTCCAGCACGTCGTCGATTTCATCGACCAGCTTATCGATGTCTTCCTTCATCTTCTTGCCGGCTTCGACGACCTTCGGATTGGCCTTGATCTCTTCCTTCCCCTGAGGCTCTCGCCGGGGTTCCTGCTTGCGCTCTTGTTTCTCCATCCGAGCACCTCCCGTAATTCTGGGAAACTCTCGCGGATCAGCCAGCAGCGTGATCCCTTGAGATTCACCATACTCCAGGGCCATTTCAGCCGTCAAGCCAAGCTAGAACCATGAAGCGGCATCAGTCTTGAGCTATCGGCGTTCAGCACGGAGCTTAATGCATGATGGCTTCCATGCTCGCCCTCCACGAGCGCTGACAACCACTCCCAGGATGCTCAAAAATTCCGTCCAGCAAGGCCGCAGGCGAATCGAAACCGGAGGCGTACC
>JBBRRM010000203.1:0-6025 GCA_038275915.1 Nitrospirales bacterium | reverse complement strand
CCTGGCGAAGATGGCCAATTTTGAGATAGTCGGGTCTGAAATCGTGCCCCCACTGCGAGATACAATGCGCTTCGTCGACCACCAGCAGCGAGACCCAGAGCGATCGCAAGAGGCGGAGAAACCCTTCATGCTGCATCCGTTCCGGCGCCAGATAGAGCAACTGAAGCCGCCGCTGAGTAAGATCCTGCATTACGCGGTTCTTCTCAAGCCCGGTGAGGCCCGAGTGAAAGGCTGCAGCCGCGATCTTTCGCTGCTTCAAACCGGCCACCTGATCCTGCATGAGTGCGATCAGCGGAGAAATCACCAGGGTCAATCCGGGCAGGAGGGTCGCAGGAAATTGATAGCAGAGTGATTTTCCCTGTCCGGTCGGCATGACCGCCATTGCGTCGCGCCCAGCCAGGACGGCGCGGATGACCTCCTCCTGGCTCGGCCGGAACTTCGCAAAACCGAACTGTTCGCTGAGCTGTCGAGTCAGATCATCCACGGTGAATTTAGTCGAATGAAGGATGGTGCTACCGCATGAGAGCGAGCAGAGTATAGACGACAGACTGACCATCGGCAACCGGACTTCGGGCCTGGTGACCTCCACGGAAAAAAGAAGCCCTGCTGGGGGTCTTCCCAGCAGGGCTTTCTTTCTTAGCAGGGTCGAGAGATCCTCTCGCCCATTGCTCTATCCCTCTTACCTTCTCCTTAGAAGTTCACCCAAAGCTGGGCATATGCCCAATCTTGGTTGCTGCTCGTGCCCAGGTTCTGTTGGATATACCCGCCCGAGAACAGGTGACCCCAGGCAGCCTGGAATGCCAACTTGCCATCCATGAACATGTGGGTCCAGGCAAGGTCGATTTCGTCCCCGATGTGGCTCTTGGTATTACCGTTCTTCGAAAAGACATAGACGCCCTGAGTCCCACGGTACCAGTTGTCACGCTTATTCGCCAGATTCAGGTTGGTGTACCAGATTTCGATATGGTCGTCCTTGGTCGGCCTTGCTTGAAAGTTCGCCGAAGGGCTCAACATGTTCTTCCAGGCCTGGACATCCATATAACCCATGTGGATGTGGTTGGTTGGGAACAAGTTTTCGAATGTGTTGGCCGTCTTGCACCCGGTGTTCGTAGAACCAGCCAACGTACAGTTCGCCCGGCCATCGCCTGAGGCATAGTCGAAATTGAAAGCCAATCGCGGCTTCCAAGCGCTCTGGTAGACCGTATAGCCGATCCAGTTTCTGGTCGCCCATGCATTGATATGAATATCCTTTTGATTGGTCACTGCGGCCGAGTTCGCATTCTGACCAGTCGCACTCCCACCAACAGCACCAAACTGATAGACCATTTCGTTTTGTGCGTCAAAGTTGCCCTTGCGCATCTCGATCCGATTACCGATGGTATGGCGGGTTTGGTTCTGAGCCTTTGGCGTCCCCAGAGTCTGAGCTCCTAAGGCACCACTAGGTGCGCCATTCTGGTAGAGAATGTAGTAGGGTTCGATTAGGAAACCAGGCACCGACTTGAGTTGGTTGTAGAAAATTATCATATTGGCATCTGCGGTGGCGCCCTGTTGCCCCGGTGCGCCACCCACCACGTTGCCGGAAACGCTGCCCACTGGAGCGGCCTGCGCCAGATCACCCTCTGACGTCCTGAAGTACCCCAAGTAGCTCTCAAAGGACTTGGTATTGTATTGCAACATTACACCGTCATGGGAAAATCCCGTATTGGCCCAGTCGAAGTGGCCGAATAGAGATTGGTTCCCGAAAACCAGATATTGACGACCAGCCTTCACGCTCAATCCCTGCACGCCGGCAAAATTCCTGACCAACATGTAGGCGGCCCGAACACCCAATGTGCCTCCGTTACCGTTCGTGGGGGTTGAACCACCGTTGTGGTTCAGCGCATCGATGTTGCCCCCAGTGCTGCCCGGAGCACCATTGCTGCCCCAGTTCCTCGAATCGATGATTTCCATGTAGAAATTCACGTCCGGTGAGAGATCGTAGCCGATGCCTAACCGCGTCATTTGCTGAATGAACATGTCATTGGCGGCTTTGCCGGTGCCTCCAGCTACACCTCCATTTGCATTTTGATTAAGCGTGTTACAGGCACCCCCCGTTGGGCTAGGTCCGCCGAAACAGACCCCGTTCCGCATTTCCGGTCGTACGCGGAGATCGGCGCGAATCCAGAAATTCTTGAGGTCGAAATTTTTTCCGATCTTAGGATCGTAGAGTTCGTAGGCTTCCTTCTGCGGAATCGCGCGAGGAATGGCCGGAACATTGGTGATCTTCTCACCCTCCGGCAATTCAAACGCGGCTTGCGCCGGGGCCGTCACGAATGACATCCCCGCGGCCACGACGGCCGCACTAAAGAAGGTGGCCACCCCTGCCCACCTGGTCTGTCCCATGATGCTCATAAAGTTCCTCCTGTGAATTGGATAACGGCCTTGGGTAAGTCTGAAGCAACGGGCTTGTGACCAAAGGATTGCTTCCTTATGCCACGCACCTCCTGCTTCTTCCTTTCCGTCCGGCTGCCGACTTGACATCCAACTGCCCATACGCTCATCGCCTACTCTTTCCTCTCGTTTTTATCCGAAGCCGTTGTGCCCGGCCCCATCTTTCCTCAACCACTCTTGGACTTGCCCCTCTCGCCTTCTTGCCAAACTTTTACGCCTGATTGGCTGATCCCTTTGAATTTGTTTGTTTCTCGTTCGGTGTCGTCGCGGCGTTGATTTGCTCTTCAGCATCCTTGATTGAAGCCTGAAAGTCCTGCTCGACCATCTTCACTTCCTGCTGAATCATATTGAGTTCCGGTTCCACCGATTTCCGAAGATCTTCCGCTGTTTCCTTGAACCCCTTGACCGCTTTTCCGACCTGGCGCCCCACTTCAGGCAGCTGTTTTGGGCCGAACAGCAAGAACGCGATCACGAGAATAATGAGAATTTCGCCGGCGCCCAATCCGAACATGTTGTAAGTCCGTGAAACGTGAAGCGTCAGGGGTAAGGCGAATGGTTGGTTCACCTAACTCCTTCCCCCTCACCCTTTACGTCCTCCTCTCAGTCTTACTTGACCTGCTGTCCCGATTGAACCGGAGTATGTTGAGCCGGCGCGTTGACCGGCTGGGCTGGTTGCGCTTGCGCGATTTGAGTCGGCGGCGGCTCAGGCGCATCGGATGGAGGAGGCGTCACATCAATGGCATCGGCCTCATTGACGCTCTTCTTAAATCCTTTAATGGCCTTCCCGAGTCCTTCGCCTAACTGCGGAATCTTGCCGGCGCCGAAAATGATCAACACAATGATCAGAATCAGCACCAATTCCATCCATCCGAACGATCCAAACATCAATGACTCGCTTTCTCTTTATTGCCCCACCAAAAATCCACTCGCCCTGCGGCAGAAAATCAGTCGAAAGGTGGGGGGACCTACCTCAAACGGGGGGAAGGCTATAGAAGAACAAGGAATTAGTCAAGCGGAAATTCTCGAATCGAGCGGTTGGACCGTAGAAAAATCAGCGAGGTCGAATGAAGGCGTGAAAGTAATCCACAGGGCTCGGCGGTGCGGTCAAGGCAATCATAAACAAGTGAGGGTCGTACCCGATGTGTTCGAGGTCCTTCGAAGCCGACGTCAGCTCCTCCTCGGTGAGATAGGAGACGGTGTCCGAAATGCCTGTGGGTTTCAGAGAATGCACGAGAGCCTGAAGCGCGTCACGCTCCTCCGGCGGCATCTCCACTGAAATGGGGAAATCCAGATGGCGTGCATAGGGGCTCAGATAGGTTTCGTTCAATGCGCGGAGCGTCTTCAGCATCAAACGGTCCTGCTCCCACGGGGCCATTTTCGTCCCGGCGGAAGGATGGGTGGCGATGAGATCCATGAGCGTGAGGACGTTAGTCCCCAAGCTGCGTCCTACGAATTCGCGCTGGCTTTCCATGGTCATCGTGCCGGCTTCCAACTGCTTAGCCACCGCTTCGGCCAGTGCAAAATTAACCATGAAGCTCTGCTGTCCTCCGAATTGACCATAGCAGGGCTTCTCCGGATCGTTCAGCACATTCATATCCGCCGTGCCCGCATCGAAACTGCTGAACCCGATTGCCTCGGGAGCCAACAGACGCTTGGCCTCCTTGATTGTGGCATAGGCTCCCAGATTGACGGGAACCAGTACCTGCTCATCGATCCGTTTGAGGAAGTCCGTAATCGTCTTCCGATAGGGAACGTCTTTCCATTCAACTGTCCGATATTCGCGTTCCCATACCAGGTCATCGAGGAATGGAGGGAATCCTTTGAGCGTCTCCATATCCATGGCGTCGAACGACCGGACGAAGGTCGGCCAGTCAGTAATCTTCGCATGCAAGGTTTCACTCACGTTTGGTCGCAGGAACTCTTCTTCAATGTCGTTCGCCTGGCGTGACATCAGTTTTGTCGGAAGATCGTTCCAGAGTTCGTTACAGATGATGCGATCCACACTACCGGCCGCGATACCTTCGAGCCGGTCCACGGTCCCTCGAAGCGTCTCGACCCGGTCGCGATGGGACGCGAGTTCCGGATGAGCTAAGGCTGCATCGAGCACGGCCTGCTCCCAATCGACCAGCACATATCGAATGCGGGGATAGATCTCCCCATCTTTATCGAGCACCTTGAGATGGCTGAGAAAACAAGCGGCAAGATTGCCATTGCCAGGCCCCCACTCCATCACAGTAAGCGGTGAAGCGGGAGGAGTGAGGGGCGCGTTCGGAATGTTCTCGCCTGATGCCTTGCGTTTGACGGCTACCGCTTTCTCGCGCCTCACAACTTTCTCGAAATAGTCCGCGGCAAGAGCATGGGCGAGCCGATAATCGGCGGAGGCAAACGTTTGATAAAAACTTCGGATCTGATCGCCCCGGAAGCGATAGAAGAGTGTATTGATGTGGACTTGCCACTGATCGACCGGCTTATAGTCGCCGATGAGCTGAGGTAAGGCGTCTGCATCCTGTAACATAAATAGAATCCTGATTAAGAAACGAGATCCGTTCGTTTCCTGGCTCTGATTCGTCGCGCTTGTCGCGTGCGTCCCGCTCTTCTTGCTTTCCCCTTTCGGGAAGAGGCGAATTCTAACAGATGACAGGAAATAGCCGCAACCGGTTCTTCCCTATCTCTCGCATCGAGTTTTCTAGCCTCTGGTCGTGGATTCCGTACCTTGACAGTCCCTGTCGGCCGGTGTACCAAGAAGATATGCTGAGAGGCGTGATACAAGCAGGGCGAAGGGCGATCATAGCGTTCCTTGTTATCGGCTTCTCGGCGCTGCCAGTGCTCCGGGCAGCGGACCTGCCGATCATGAAGAATTCCCCCATCCCCGATTTCCAGAACCGCCCCCAAGACGTCACCCCCTACGACTTCGACGCCCCACCGCAAGGCCTCTTCCGCACTATTACGACAGCGGAAGGATTCGACGAGGAACTCGGCTTTCAACGTACGCACGAGATTGTGCCAGTGAAACCAACCGAACGGTTCCGCCCCGATACTGCGGCAGTCTTCATTGTGTTCCAACTTCACCAGCACTATCAGGGATTCCAGGTGTTCGGCCATTGCTTTCCGGAAGCGGTAGCCGGCCTCGATCCTGCCATGGAAGTCGGAGAGGACGTCATGCATATCGCGCTGGAAGATGATACAGGCTACCTCAGGCTGTCTTCACCACAAGGCGGATGGAGGCCCGGCCGATACAGGGTGGAAATTCATGTGGGAGAACAGGTGAACGAGATGAGCCTGATGGGCACGATGCGGTTCACGATTCTAGAGGAAAAACAGTAGTCCAGCACGAAAATCGTCTGCTGGTTGTATACTCAATCATGCTGCGCCGCCGCGATCCTCGCCCGTCGCACCGCATGGTTTGACGCTCCCTCCGGCATTCTGTAGAATGCCCGCGTGATAGGGTCTTTCCCCTTCTGTGTCAGGAATATCTACCCCGCATGACCGTGCCATCCCATCCATGGGCATCCGTCATCGTCCCCATCAAGGATGAGCGGGACAATCTCGTTCCGTTAACTGAGCAATTATTCAAGGCCTTGGAGTCCTGTGACGA
>JBBRRM010000202.1:0-6044 GCA_038275915.1 Nitrospirales bacterium | reverse complement strand
GAAAATTCCATGACATAACTGCCTCGTCCTGCCGTGAGAGAGTTCAGCGTCGTGGCGTAGGTGAGCAGCTCCGCCATTGGAACAAGGGCCGTAATCTGTTCCGTCTGATCTTTCGCCTCCACGTGTAGAATCCGCCCTCGGCGAGCATTCAAGTCCCCGATCACACTTCCAATATGATCCGCCGGCGCCTCTACCTCCACCGTCATGATCGGCTCTAACAGGATGGGATGGGCGGCTTCCAACGCCTTCTTGAACCCCATCGACGCGGCAATCTTAAACGCCATCTCAGATGAATCGACTGCGTGGTACGACCCCTCGTAGACGACCACCCGACAATCGACGACAGGAAACCCCGCAAGGGTCCCGTGTTGCATGGCGTCGACCACGCCTTTCTCTATCGCTGGAATAAAGTTACGTGGAATGGCTCCGCCGACCACTTTGTTCTCGAACTTGAACCCCTCCCCGCGCGGCAGAGGCGTGAGCTCAAGCCAGCAGTCCCCGTACTGGCCGTGCCCTCCGGTTTGCTTCTTATATTTCCCCTGCGCCTGTGCCGTGGCGCGAATGGATTCGCGGTACGGAATTTTCGGCGTATGGAGCATGACCTCCGCCCCGTATTTGCGGCGCAATTTTTCGAGGGCAAGATCGATATGCAATTGGCCCATCCCGCTCAAGACCATTTCCTTCGTGTCAGCGTGTCTTGAGAATTCGAGCGTGGGATCTTCCTCTATCATCCTATGAAGTCCGAGACTGACTTTCTCGATCTCGGCATTAGACTTCGGCTCGATCGCGACGGACAGCACGGGACGCGGAAGCACCGTTCGTGGATAACAGATGAGCGCGTGTTCGTCACAGAGCGTGTCGCCGGTTTGCGTATCTTTGAGCTTCCCAACTGCCACGATCTCCCCTGCTCCCGCCGAAGGCACCGGTGTATGCTTCTTTCCCAATACCTGATACAGATGTCCGCTCTTCTCTCTGCTGTTGTGAGAACTGTTGAACACCGTCGAGTCTGCATGAAGCACTCCCGACAGCACCCGCAGATAAGACAGACGTCCAACAAACGGGTCTATCAGCGTCTTGAAGACGATGCCTGAGAATGGGTCTTCGTCTATAGCGCTGCGCTTCGCCGCCTCGCCTGTGTCGGGATGTACGCCTTCCCATGCCGATGTCGAAGCCCGATCCCTCGGCGATGGCAGAAAATCGACGATGGCATTGAGGAGCGGGACAATCCCGAGATTCTTGACGGCAGCACCACTATAGAGCGGGACAATCGTGCCTGCCCGGACACCAAGGCGAAGTCCCTCGATCAGATCCTCTTGTGTCAGCTCTCCGACGGTCAGATACTGCTCCAACAATCGATCATCATGCTCAGCCGCCGCTTCCTGAATGCGCTTTCGTGCATCACCGGCCACCGTACTCCCGCTTTCAGGGATGGGTCTCTCCTGAAACACCGGAATGTCCGTGCGCGAAGTCACGACGCTCTGTTGAAAAACATCGAGCACCCCCTCAAGCTGGATGCCACTGCCAAACGGCAGCGACATCGGCAACGGCGTAATTCCGAGATCGCGTTGACACATCGCGACAGCTCCGTCGAAGGAGATGCCGTCTTTGTCTAAATCGTTCAGAAAGAGTAGACAGGGCAAGCCGAGGGCTTTGACGCGAGACCACACTCTGGTGAGGTCGCTCCTAATCCCCGACGAGGCATCCACGACCAGAATCGCGGCGTCTACCGCTCGCAATGCCATGATCGTCTCTCCGAGCAGGTTGAGCGCGCCGGGAGGATCGACGAGATTGATCGTGGTGTGATTCCAGGAACAATGCAGGAGACTGGTACTGACGGAACAGCGCCGATGTAATTCTTCAGGCTCAAAGTCCGAGACGGTCGTCCCTTGCGCGATCGACCCGAGGTGGGGAACAGCACCGGCGGTAAAGAGCATGGCCTCGGCAAGCGAGGTCTTCCCGGCACCGGCACTGGAGATCATGACCACATTTCTGAGTGACTCCTCCTTGCGTATATCGCTCATAGGACCCTCCTCAACGTAGCCGGAAGACGGTCAGATCTTCCGGAAATGAAATGGCCCGCTTACATTGCTGCGACTCCCCCTTTGCTCATGCGTCGGCACCATGATGTGTTAGCCAGCCTTGATCTGCAAAGCTGACATAGCGTCCATCGCCCACGACAAGATGGTCAAGGACTCGAATGCCCAGTACTTCCCCTGCTGAAACCAATCGCGTTGTCAGCACACGATCTTCTTGGCTCGGGGTCGGGTCACCGCTTGGATGATTATGAAGAAAAATCACTGCGGCCGCAGATTCTTTTACTGCGAGCGTGAAGACTTCGCGCGGATGAACAATGCTGAGCGTCAAGCTCCCTTCCGATACCGTCGCGTCGCGTATGATGGCATGTTTGGCATCCAGTAAAATGACTTTGAAGATTTCGTGACGCAGGTCACGCAAAGTCGGATGGTAGTGAGTGAAGAGGTCACGACTGGATGTGACCTTGGTTCCTTTTGTCAGCGGAGCGGCCAGGGCCCGCTTTCCTAGTTCAAGGGCCGCCTTCAGTTGAGCCGCCTTCGCCTCCCCCACACCCGGGACAGCGCAGAGTTCTTCGATTCCACATTGCGCAAGTCCGGCTACACCACCAAGTCGATCCAAGACATCCATCCCGACTTGTACGGCTGACGACCCATGACGACCGACTCGAAGAAGAATGGCGAGGAGTTGGGCATTGGTGAGCGTCTGCGGCCCCTGACTCAACAAACGTTCGCGAGGCCGTTCGGTGTCAGGCCACTGAGCAATGCCTTGCCCGCCCTTCTTGCCGGCCATTCATCCTCCTCGGCCAAAAATTGACACTCTGAACGTTTTTGAACTAGCAAAACTCGCTTGATAACCCTGGTAACAAATACGTAGCAGCTAAACTGTTGAAATTACGTATAGCGACAAATTGGTGCGGTACTTGCTTTATGAATGCCCATCAACGGTACACATCGCAACCCTAGGAGGATCAAATGGAATGTCCGAAGTGCAAAGGTCTCATGATGCTGGAACGGTTCTCCGACTTCTTCCTAATTTTCTACGCCTGGAAATGTGTCAACTGCGGCGCAATCATTGATCGCACCATTTCAAACAATCGACGGAAGAGCTTGGCCGCGCGCGATCCTCAAACAGTGGGAACCCACTAAGACGGTTGCGACCTATATATACCGAGGTCGACCGTCTTGATTGCCACAGATGGTCGACATGACCTTGACGCATCGTCGTTGGAGCCTCACGCCATCAGATGCACAGGCGGCATTATAGTCGCCGGCTCGGTGGTCGTCAAAATCCTTCCATTTCATTCATTCCATCCCGCCTCGCTCCCACACCGCCTTCACCTTCGCAGTCTCACACCTCTCTCAGCACCGCTGATCTTGACCCCTTCAAAAACGCTATGTTAGAGTCAGTGGCTCCTGAATTATCCCTCACCTGAGATTATGCGTGTCATTGCCGGATCCCACCGAGGTCGACGCTTGAGTGGGCCACAAGGAACTGCACTCCGTCCCACATCTGACAAGGTTCGCGAGGCCATTTTTTCGATTCTTGGGACGCAGGTGTCGGGAGGACGCTTTCTTGATTTATACGCAGGCACAGGAGCCGTCGGAATTGAAGCGCTGAGCCGGGGAGCCTCTGTCGTCACCTTCGTCGAATCAGACCCCAAGGCCATTCAACTTCTTCAGAGAAATCTTCAGACCTGTCAGCTGCTCGACCGAGCTCAAGTTCGTCTCGGACGGACAGCCGCCTTTCTTGAGCGGAGAGACTGGTGGGGCGGCCCCTATGACGTACTCTTTGCGGATCCGCCCTATGCCGCTCTAGAGGAAATAGAAGTCCTGATTCATGCCTGGAGACCCGGGCTACTAACAGAGCAGGCCGCCGTGATTATTGAACAAGACTCGCGGAACACATTGCCTCTGTCTATCGACCATGCTTCACTGATCCGGCGCTATGTGTATGGTGATACGTCGCTGTATCGGTACGGTATGTCCACCTCAGAGTTGACCGCATCATGAAAATCGGCATCTACCCGGGAACGTTCGATCCCATTACTCATGGACACACCGACATCATCACCCGAAGCTTGAAGGTATTTGATAAAGTGGTGGTCGCGGTGGCGCCGAACCCAGGCAAGCATCCGCTCTTTACCCTGACCGAACGGCTGGAGATGATCCGGATCGTGACGAAAGAGATAAAAGAGGTGGAAGTAACCCACTTCGACGGTTTACTCGTAGACTATGTTCAGCGATACGGGGCGCATGCGATCATTCGTGGCTTGCGGGCGATCTCGGACTTCGAACATGAATTTCAGATGGCCCTCATCAATCGCAAAATCGCCAAACAGGTTGAGACCGTGTTTCTCATGCCGAGTGAAGAATATTCCTATCTGTCATCGACCATTATTAAAGACGTGGCCACCCACGGCGGAGCACTCACGGAATTTCTGCACCCTGAAGTCGCCCGCCAACTGCAGGAACGGATCAGGAGTTTGAAAAAATGAAGCTTGCTGCACGAGCAGGGAGAATTACTCCCTCCCCCACCTTGGCCATGGCCGCAACCGCAAAGGCGATGGCGGCACGTGGAATCGATGTCACCGATTTCTCGTCTGGAGAACCGGACTTTGACACACCCGAACCGGTCAAAGCCGCCGCAGAAGCCGCGATCCGTGCGGGATTTACGAAATACACGCCCTCATCAGGCATCGATGAGCTTCGCCAGGCGATTATTGACAAGCTGCAGACTGAACAAGGGCTCCGGTATGAGAAGTCTCAAGTGCTGGTCTCGTGTGGCGCCAAACATTCGCTCTACAACCTTGCCGAAGCGCTTCTCGAAGAAGGAGACGAGGTCATCATTCCTGTCCCCTATTGGGTCTCCTATGCCGATCAAACCTTGCTGAACGACGCCACGCCGATTTTCCTACCGACTCGAGAAGAGGACGGGTACGCTATTGATGCCAATGAGTTGGAGCGTCTGATTACGGCACGCACCAAAGCGATTATCGTGAACAGCCCTTGCAATCCAACGGGAGCGACGTATGGTCGGACGACGCTCGAACGCCTGGCTGAGCTGGCCATCCGTCGGGATTTGCTTTTGATCTCAGACGAGATCTATGAAAAAGTCCTGTACGATGGAGCAAGTCATACGAGCATTGCCTCGTTAGGACCGGACGTCGCGGCCCGGACCGTCGTCATCAATGGAGTGTCGAAAGCCTATGCGATGACCGGCTGGCGGATCGGCTACGCAGCCGGCCCGAAAGACCTTCTGACAGCCATGGCGAATATTCAAAGTCAGAGTACATCCAACCCCTGTTCCATCTCACAAAAGGCTGCAGTCGCGGCTTTGCGCGAAGGTGGTGCATTCACCGAAACGATGGTGGCAGAGTTCGATCGGCGACGGCGCGTGATGGTCGAACGCCTGAACGCAATGCCCGGGGTCCGCTGCAGCATGCCGAGCGGAGCATTTTATGCGTTCCCCAATGTCAGCGGCCTGCTCGGACAGCAGAGCCCAAGCGGAAAGATCGCCACGCCGACCGACCTTGCGAACTACCTGTTACAAGAATTCAAGGTCGCCGTCATTCCCGGTGAGCCGTTTGGGAGCACGCAGCATATTCGAATGTCGTATGCGACCAGCATGGATACGATTGTCCGGGGAATGGATCGTCTCGACGCGGCATTCAAACAGCTCACGTAGAATGGGTTTCTGATCTCGACGGCCCAATCAGCGTGAGGACATTAGTCCATTCGTCCTAGCAGGAGGAAACGAATCGTGCCAATTTATGAGTACCAATGTGAAGACTGTGCCGATCGCTTTGAGGTTAAACAAAGTATGAAGGACGACCCCCTCACCATCTGTCCGCGATGCGGAAAACGCGTGCAGCGACTCATTTCATCACCTGCCATCATGTTCAAGGGCAGCGGATGGTACGTGACTGACTATTCAGACAAAATGAAGCCATCTTCCGGCAATGAGCCGCCGGTAGCCAATGCCGGGGAAAAGAAAGAGGCGGCGACCGGCAA
>JBBRRM010000201.1:0-6049 GCA_038275915.1 Nitrospirales bacterium | reverse complement strand
CACGCTGGCAGCGACTGATTTGGGACACGTCAACGGCGAGCTGATTCGCTATCGAACGTCGGTGATCCGTGCGATCCAAGCCGATACCCAGCAGGACTACGAGCGCATCGCCGATTCCTTGCCGCAGAAGCGGCTGCGTATCGATCAGGCCATCGAAAGATTTGTCAACGCGAGCAATGACGCGTCATTGGGCAGAAGTATGGATGCACGGGAACTCACAGAATTGAAGGCGCTTCAAGAAAAGTTGGAGGCATATATGGTTTCATCGCAGCACACGATCCAACTCCTGGAGAAACGTTGGCGGACCTCTTCGCGAGTTGAGGCGCAACAACTGAAAGTTGACGCTGAACGAAATATCGCGAAAGATGCGGGTGACAAGTTCATCGGCGTGACTCTGGAGCTGGATCGACTCGTGGAGGTAGTCGCAGCGATCGCCGGTGAGGTGAAGAAAGAAGCCGATTCCAAGCTGCGCGTGGTGACGAATGTGCTATTGGGAGCCAGCCTGGTTCTTGCAGCACTGGCGTTGGCAGGTCCTGCCGGAGATAAAACCTCTCGGTCAAGTTGAGCGAATGAATTTGCAGGGGAACCCGTTCCAAGCTATATGCGGGAGAGCTCAGTAGAGTCCGTGTTTTTGAGGATGTGTTTACCCGACGCAGCTTGGCGGGTTCGGCTGACGCTATTTTAAGTTCAACAAGTATCTGCTTGTAGCACGCTTCCCTGTGCGGACGTTCAGGTTAGGTACCCCCATCCTCAGAATATTTGGCTGGCATGGGTTTCACCGTGTCTTTGTTCGTCACCGGATAGGCGTTCGACAAGCCAGGAAAGTGAAGAGCAGGGATTTGCGTGCCTCCTCTCTCGGTTGACAAAGTGCGAGAGCCCTCCGATAGCTCGCTTCTGGTGACTGTCGTTTGAAATGGCTGATTCCCTGTGCTAGCATCGCGATCATGGGTGTCTCCAGTTCGGCCAAGCGGGGCGAGGCCCGCCGCGCCGCTTCCCCCCCCTCACACATCAAACGAGAAGTGATCGGAGTCGTCCTGATCGCGTTGAGCCTGCTCACGCTCCTCAGTCTTCTCTCTTTTGTGCCTAATGGACTGAACCAGGCGGGGGTGCCGGCGACCGCCGCTTCGCCTTCCTCACGTAACATCATCGGATCTGCCGGAGTCTTTTTTGCGTCGACGCTTTTTTCGTTGATCGGTGGCGCGGCCTATCTCTTTCCTGTTCTGCTTGGTTTGGTGGGCGTCCGCTGTTTCACTCAGAGCGATCTGTCGATCCGTCTGCGAAATGCCGGTGCTTCGCTGGCGGCCTTGCTGTTTCTCAGCGGCTTTCTCCATCTCGAAATCATTGGAGTGCCGACCCTCTCGAGTGGTCTCATTTATCGAGGAATGGCGGGGGGCATCGTGGGCCAGGCGTTGGCCGAGAGCTTACGAGCCTATTTTGCGAGTACCGGCGCCCATATTCTGATCATGGCGGGACTGTTGGTCTCGCTGCTCTTCACCACGCCCATTTCTCTGTCGGAGATTGCCCGGCGGGTTCCAGGATGGGGCGATTGGCTGATCACCAGGGTGCGCGGTTGGATTCCCGAACGAACAGTGGAAGAATCCGTTTCCGAGTCTCCACGGAAAGCCAAACAGAAATCGTCGAAATCTATTCGCGCAGTGATCGAGGAAGCTCTCCCTGAGGAGACTTCGGAGCCGGAATTGGATTGGCCGGTCATTCAGCCGTCACGACGGCCGATACCCGAACCTGCTGAGCCGATCGAATCAGAGTCTGACCAACAGATCTTTGCCGTCACATCGAAGGCGGGAGACTACACCTTACCGGATCCGGCCGTGCTCTTGAGCGAACCTTCGGGTCCTCTGGGGCGTGTCACGCAGGAAGAAATCAAGGCGCAATCCGATGTGCTGACCCGCGCCTTATTAAGCTTTGGCATCGCAGGGAAGGTGACGGAGGTTCGTCCTGGACCGGTCGTCACGATGTACGAGTTCGAGCCTGCGCCGGGGACTAAAGTCGCGCGCATTGTGAACTTAGCCGACGATCTGGCCTTGGCACTGAAAGCGATCAGTCTCCGGATCGTTGCGCCGATTCCAGGAAAATCAGTCGTAGGGATCGAGGTGCCGAATCTCTATCGTGAGACCGTGTCGATGAAGGAAGTGATGACCAGCGAGGCGTTTTCACGCGCCAGATCGAAGCTCAGCTTGGCATTGGGGAAGGATATTTTCGGCGCCCCCATGATCGCTGATCTGAAAACGATGCCCCACTTGTTGGTCGCCGGGGCCACAGGGGCGGGGAAAAGCGTCAGCCTCAATACGATGCTCCTGAGCCTGCTGTTTTCAGCCCGGCCCGATGAGGTCAAGCTACTCTTGATCGATCCCAAGATGCTTGAATTTCAAACATACGACGGCATCCCGCACCTCTTGCGGCCGGTCATCACCGATCCTAAGTCGGCGGCGCGCGGACTCAGTTGGGTCGTGGCTGAAATGGAGCGGCGCTATAAATTGCTTTCCGAAGCCGGGGTGCGGAATATTGATGCCTACAATCGAAAGGTTGCCGGCGCGCAGGGGGTGTTGGAGGCGGAATCAGCGGCCGGATTGGACCAGCCCGAGTTGCCTATCCAGTTTCTGTCCGAAGAGGAGCGGCTTTCTTCCGGAGAGACTGCGGTTCCGGATGGCAGTCCCGGATCATTCTTGCCGCCGCCGACTCCGCCGGAGCCGTTACCCTATATCGTCGTGATGATCGATGAGTTGGCGGATTTGATGATGGTGGCGCCAAAGGAAGTGGAAGACAAGATCGCGCGTTTGGCACAGATGGCCCGCGCATCAGGTATTCATCTCGTGCTGGCGACGCAGCGTCCGTCGGTCGATGTGCTGACCGGCTTGATCAAGGCGAACTTCCCTGCCCGCATCGCCTTTCAAGTGTCGTCGAAGACCGATTCACGTACCATCCTGGACGCGAACGGAGCCGAAGCGCTTCTGGGTCGCGGGGACATGCTCTATATGGCTTCGGGGACCGGACGTATGATGCGGCTGCATGGATCGTTTGTCTCGGATGACGACGTCCGCCGTGTGGTCGAGTTTGTAAAAGATCAAGCCAGGCCGGCCTACAATCAAGAGTTGCAGATCGCGCTGAAACAGGAAGAGGCCAAAGAGGAAGAGGCGCTAGACGAAGTGTACGAGCAGGCGAAAGAGTTGGTCCTGTCTACTGGACAGGCTTCGGCGTCCTTGATTCAGCGTCGGTTGCGGGTGGGCTACCCACGGGCGGCTCGGATGATCGAGCAAATGGAGACAGACGGCCTCGTGGGCGCGGCTGGCCGAGATGGACGGAGAGAGGTCGTGGGGCGGCGCCGGCCGGTGGGAGAAGCGGAAGCATGAAGCGGGCAGGGAATTGCTGTGCTCGCGGAACCCGTATGATGAGACGGTGCTTGTTTGATCCACGTAATACATTTCCAGTCCGCTTCATACGAAGAGATTCGTCTATGAATAAGACATACTCAATGAAGGTGCAGGATTTGGGCAGGTTCAAAAACAGGGCAATCTGGTCGGCTCTGTATGCTTGTTTCTGTGGCCTCTTGTTGCTGACCCCGGCTCTTGCTGCCGGGGATGAGGACAATGAGAAGGCATTGAAAGAAGTGCGGGAGGTGGTCAAGCAGCTCCAAGCACGGTATGAGAAGACCAAGGATCTTCAGGCGGATTTTACGCAAAAGACCACGATTGAGGGGTTCGGTCGGGCCATTACCTCTTCAGGAAAGGTCTATATCAAAAAGCCGGGCCGGTTACGATGGAACTATCTCGATCCGTCGGTCGAGGACATCTATGTAAATCGGGATGATGTTAAAGTGTATGTGCCTGAGCACAAGCAAGTTTTGGTAGGAAAACTGACACAGATGGCTGCCTCTAAGGCTCCCTTGGAGCTCTTGCTCGGGGCAGCAAAGCTGGACGAGTCGTTTGAGATTGAACCGACCCCAGGGAAGGGACGTGGCGTGGGAGGGGTCCGGCTTCTCACCCTTCTGCCTAAGTCGCAGGAAGGCGAGGCGAGGCGATCGTTGCAACGGATTGAGCTAGAAGTGTTTCCCAAGACTTACTTCATTCGGACGGTCACTCTGTATGAGATAAGTGGCAATGTCGCGAGTTTTGAATTTTCGTCGCTCCAACCCAACATCGGTCTTGCCGATACAGTCTTTGACCTGAAGTTGCCGGCTGATGTGGAAGTGGTGAAGGCTCCGGTGCTCAATACCCCACAGTGAAGGAAATGAGAACCGGTTCGAGAATTCGGCCTATCAGACTGTAGACGTTCAGCATCCTGACGGACGATTGAGGAGTGGATGAGTGTATGAGTCAGTCAACGGTTGGTTCATTGGTGGAAGCGGTTGATCAGGCAATCGAAAGGTTGAATTTCGATCGACTCTCTCGTGAGTATTGGGACCAGAATGAGTTCCTGTTCGTTCCACAGTTTCTCCCTCGCTCGGTGGTAGAAGAGTACCTCGTCCCTCAGGCGCAAGAGGTAAAGAGCGGGCTGAATCGTAACTACATACCCGGCCATAAAAAAGGCGGGAGCGTGAGCTACTATACCGTGATGGAAAAGGCCCCCCGGTTTCTCGATCTATACCGATCCGGAGCCTTCATCGAATTCTTGAGCCGGCTGGTAAAGGCCAAGCTCAGTCTATGCCCTGAGAACGACCCCCATTCCTGCGCGCTGTACTATTATACGGAGCCCGGGGACCATATCGGGTTTCACTACGACACATCCTATTATAAGGGGGCCCGCTACACTATTCTGATGGGGCTCGTCGATAAGTCTACACAATGCAAACTGGTTTGCGAGCTGTTTAAGGATGATCCGGTGAAAACCCCCAGGCACCTTGAGCTGGTTACACAGCCGGGCGATCTCGTCATTTTTAACGGGGACAAGCTTTGGCATTCCGTGACCCCCCTTGGTGAGGGGGAAGAACGGATCGCTTTAACGATGGAGTACGTGACCAATCCCGATATGGGAATCTTTAAGCGGCTGTATTCCAACCTCAAAGATTCTTTTGCCTACTTCGGCCTCCGCACGGTTCTCAAACAGGCCTTGACGGCGTCCAAACGATCTCGCTCATAGCAGGATGCTGAAAAAGTCTCTCTTCTCACCCGCCCAACCCGGGTGCGCCAAGACGCACCTTTCACCAAGCAGGTTCTCGCATCGTTCAGATCCTCAACGTACCAAAAGAGATTCTCGGATGCCGGAATCGCTGTAGGAGCTTTCCCGTTCGCCAAGATCCATTCTATGGGCGAACGGCCCACATGAAGTGCGGTGTGAACCTCCTCGGGTTTTCACTCGCTGCGGCCTTGCTGAACGGTCTTTTTGAGCATTCTGCCAGAGTGTTATCGCGTGGTGCTACACGTGTGGACCATCGAGTTTCTAGCGTGACAAAATAGTTTTCACGTAGCCTTCCAGCGCTCATTCAGTATGCCGGAATGTTCTGCTGCCTGGAGCACCTGATTACGGCGCGCACCATGGAATCGGAAATTAAGGAATTCTTCAGTAGCCTGCCTTTATTAATAGAAGAACTTCCCGGTCGCCTGCCATCACTCGATAGATGGTTGTGATACGAGGGCGACTTGACCGATTCCCTCCGCATGACGGACCGTACCGTTTGTATGGAGCACGGTACGAGGGGATACCTTCATCGACTGACCGACCAATCGAGGTCTTCCTGCGCGGAGTGCCATCATCCGTTTCGGGAAGGGACCCTTCCGTGCGGTTTCGAGTTCCGACAGAGAAGTTCGTAAGGATTGAGCAATCAGCCAGGCGAGCTTTAAGTCAGCGTTTCAACTTCTCTCTCTCCGTCCTATACTTTCCAATACTTGCGTCTCTTCCTGATTCTGCTCCTCCGATACAATTCCGGTTCCCGTCACGGTTGGAATTGAATTTTGCCCTTCATGTCTCAATTCCGCTATGGCCGGCATGGTCTCACTTTTCCCCTTCC
Source organism: Nitrospirales bacterium (assembly GCA_038275915.1). Lineage (GTDB taxonomy): Bacteria > Nitrospirota > Nitrospiria > Nitrospirales > Nitrospiraceae > Palsa-1315. The sequence continues at coordinate 87 of JBBRRM010000201.1, read as the reverse complement.
CAAACCCTGAGACTCCCTCCAGCGCCCCCTCCAAGTGAGTAGGGGAGAGATGGGCATACCGTGCCACTAAGTCTGTGCCGCTGTGCC
>JBBRRM010000200.1:0-6075 GCA_038275915.1 Nitrospirales bacterium | reverse complement strand
CCACATGCGTCCTTTCTGCCCGATTCAAACCGCGCCCATCTTACCCAAGGCGCGCTCGAACGGCAATCGGCTCAGGACAAGCATTGACAGCCTACCAACGCTGTGTTATCCCCACTGCACTCGCGCACCGACTTAGTGCTGCGTAACGATAGGCTGGTAACGCATATAGCCCCATGACGATCTGCCGGTCTTTGATCATGCCCTGTTCAGCGTTATCCGAATCGTGGGGTGGTCGGATCACCTGGATGTTGCTCTGCGTCGCACTACTCTGGACCCCGCCAATCGTTTCGGCGAAATCGAAACCCCGCCAGGTCCCGCGCCCCGAACCGGAGCTCAAGATTCTCGACCTGAAAGTCTCTCCCAATCCCTATATGATCTCGTCCGGTTCGTTGCAGTTCTCTGCCTTGGTCCAACTACCCAAAGAGTTGAATGGTGCAACCTTGCTGGAGCTCTCCTCATTCATTACATCCCCATCGAAAAACTCGCTCCGTTTTTTGACGACACGCAAACCTCTGGAACCGCATGCCGCCTCGACCGACGGCACCACTCCTCCACGAATCTCTGTGGTACTGACGTGGGATGGGCTGGACCAGAAGAAGATCGCGTCGGGAGCCGGGCTGTATCATTTCGAAGTACGAGCCAAGTTGCTGGCCAACGGCGAGAAAGGTCCCAGGACGCAAATGGTAGCCTGGCCGAAACGCGGAACAATCGAAGTGAAGTGACGGAAAGCTCTCAGCTCTCAGCTCTCAGCTTCTTACTCTTATTGTTCTTCACCTTCACTGATCGCTGAAAGCTGACGGCTGTTTGCTCTCCCAGCGAATTAATCCGGTGCGCCAGACAGCCGGCCCCAAACCCGTTATCGATGTTCATCACCCCCACCCCCGCCGCGCAGGAGTTCAGCATCGTCAGCAATGCAGCGAGTCCACCGAAGCTTGCGCCGTAGCCTCGACTCGTGGGGACGGCAACCACAGGACAGGGCACCAACCCACCGACCACGCTTGGTAAGACTCCATCCATTCCTGCTACCACCACAACCACCCTGGCCTTCATCAGCCGGCTCTGGCGCTCCAGCAACCGGTGAATGCCGGCCACGCCCACGTCATAGAGCGTCTCAACCTGGCTCCCCATTACCTCAGCCGTCACTCTCGCTTCTTCCGCGACAGGAATATCCGACGTCCCGGCTGTAATCACCAGGACATGCCCCTGCAACCGACGCTTGGGGTCGCGAATCGATACGATGCGCGCCTCGTCATGATAGACCGCTCGACGATCAAGCCGTTTGATGAGCATGGCGACCTGGCGCGTCGCGCGCGTCGCCAACAATGGACGATGATGTTTCAACAATGCCTTCGCAATCGCGCGAATCTGGACTGCCGTCTTCCCCTCGCAGAAAATGACCTCGGGGAATCCCTGCCGTAACGACCGGTGGTGATCGAGCGAGGCAAACCCGAGATCTTCATAGGGCAGCGTGCGGAGCTGGCCTATAGCTTTTTCCACAGACAATGCGCCCGATCGCACGTTGCTGAGCAGTCGTTCCAGTGCCTCAGGATTCATGCCCGCCCTTTCTCTGACTTTGCGTCGCGCTCCATGAGGTCAGTCACGGCCTTGCGGCACGACTTGCCCTCGAACAGTACGGCGTTGATCTCACGCACGATCGGCATTTCAACTCCGTGGCGGTGCGCCAATCCTGACGCCGCACGGGCAGTCCGCACACCTTCAGCCACGGCCTGCATACTGGCGAGGATCGTCGCGAGCGGCTCCCCTTTCCCCAGTCGAACGCCGACCGTGTGATTCCGACTCAACGCGCCGGTGCAGGTCAGGACGAGATCCCCCACACCAGAAAGTCCATAAAATGTTCTCGCATCGGCGCCCATCGCATTCCCCAGCCGGATCATTTCAGCCAACCCTCTCGTGATCAAGGCGGCTCGCGCATTATGACCGAGCCCAAGTCCATCGACGACCCCCGCGGCTAAGGCCATTACGTTTTTCAGGGCCCCGCCCAATTGGACCCCGATCATATCGCTGTCCACATAGACACGCAGCGCAGGCGTCATCAACGCGGCTTGAAAGGTACTCACGAGAGAAGCCTCCTGCCCTGCAAGGCACAGGGCGGTGGGTTGGCCCTGGCTCACTTCTGCCGCAAAGCTCGGGCCGGATAAGACCATCAACTTGGGATGCAGAGGCCTCGGGAGGACATCCTTCATCACCTGCGTCATCAGTTTGAATGTCTCTTCTTCGACACCTTTTGTCGCACTGATCACGGGCATGGAAGGGGGCAAGAGGGGAGCGAGTTGCTCGAGGACGGGCCTGGCCACGTGCGAGGGCACGACGAAGAGGAGGCCTTCACAGTCGCCCACGGCTTGCGCGAGAGAATTGGTCGCGATGAGCGAGGGTGGTAGGGCCACCCCGGGCAAGAAGACCCGATTCTCATGCGTCTGGTTGATTGCATCGACGATGTCCTGTTCATAGGCCCACAACTTGACGTAAAGGCCTTTTTCCGCCATGTGCTTGGCCAAAGCGGTGCCCCAGGCACCAGCACCGATCACACCGATACGATTGGCGATCTGCATCATGAGAAAAAGACACCTACGGGATGGATTGCGACCAACAGAGCTTGTGGGTCAGGTTAGCTGGCGGGCGGATTATAGGAACCCCTCCTTCCCCTGTCAATGAACAGGGCTTACAACACGCCTGCGAGACCAGACAACCAGACGAACCGGTCGATCTGCGCCCGCCTATACAAACAGGGGGAAATACGTTTCCAACGCGCTAGAGTCCAATGACCCGGACCTGCCGCACAAGCCAAGAACGCTTCTGCAGGATGCACAAAAAATCTATCAGCAAGGCCGCAGGTAATGAAATACCAGAAGGCCTCTTGGGCGCACGGTGCAACGAGTAAGGGGCACCAAGCCTGTGCACGCCGCTGATTGGCGAAGCGGCTAGGTCCCCGGCGAGGGTCTGAACGAGGCGAGCACGAAACCGGGGAAACTTTTTCAGCATCCTGCTAGCAACCTAGCGCGGTTCCGTGTAGCCTAGGCTCGGAACCACCCATGAAACTCTGTCCATCTTGTCGATATGAACTCCCCGAGATTAGCCGCTACTGCACGCAGTGCGGCCAACGCCTTCATGCAGAACCCATTGACCTCCCTCCGCCGCCATCACGCGTTGAACCGCCAGCGGATCAGTTGGATCTCCGATTTCTTTATGGCATGGTGGCTGCGCTGTCCCTCGCGATCCTATTCCCACCCTGGGAAACCCCGCCGTCGCAAGCTCCTGAATTCCTCGGCATCCATTTCATCTTAACGCCCCCGACACCGGACGCCATCGTGAGCCGACTGCTGCTGACGATCGAACTCGTCACCATCACCATCGCCGGGCTGTATGGATCTTTTCTCTTTCGAAGCAAACCCTGAATCGAGAAACCGGATTTCTCTCTTTGTCCTGATTTTGGATACGCGGGCTAAGCGGCTGCTCAAAATGCTCCGCTAGCATGGCCGCAGGCGAGTGAACACCGGAAGCGTACCCTTGGGGGCGCACGGTGCGACGAATAAGGAGCACCACGTCTGTGCGCGCCGCCGAGTGGTGAGACGGCTGGGTCCCTGTTGAGGGTCTGAACGCTCCGAGAACGAAGCTTGGGAAAGGGCGCGTCACGGCGCGCCTGGGCCGGGCGGGTGATGACGTAGACATTTTCAGCAGCCGAAAGAATCAGTCGAGTGCCAGCGTGAGACACTTCGCCGATCCGCCAGATTTCATAAATTCATCGAGCGGGACTGGATGGAGGACATAGCCACGTGAGGTCAACAGAGATTCTGTTTCCGGACAGCCGACAGGCAGCACGACATGTTTCCCGACGCAGACGGCATTGCAGGCAAACCTGAGCGCCTCAGCCTCTGGCACCACGAGACGTCTGGAAGGAGCGATCCGTTCGGCAAGGGCCTCCTGTCCATAGTGATCGAAGGCAGGGGGGAAATAGAGGAGTTCACCGCCGCTTAAGGGGCATAAACAGGTATCGAGGTGATAGAACCGGTTGTCGACCAATTCGAGTGGAATAATCTCCCGCTGAAACCAATCGCTAAGCGTCGGGAACACTTGGATGTCCGATCGCTGTCGATAGCCACCGAACCAAGTGTCGGGAAATCCCAGGAGGTCTCCGGCTCCTTCGAAGAAGCGACCCGGATCCAGCATGAGGACCTCGTAGCCCTGTCCATGAAACCAGTCCTCAAAATACGCCTCTTCCTTCTGCCGCTCGACATAGCGAAAACGGCTCGGTACCGCTTTACCTCCGACGACGAGGCCCGCATTCGCCGTGAACACCAAATCGGGTAGCCCCGGCACCGGCTTCATTCGTTCCAGTACTGCGCCCACGTCCTGTTCGAGCACCTGCATGAGATGTTGCCACTGACTAACGGCCTCGCCCGAATTGACTGCGTTCGAACGGCGCATCCAGGGATTGATCTCGTATTCGATCCCGAAATAGTCCGGCGGACAGATCAGCAGGCGACTCATGGCTTCCATCCCAATCCGCGCGCCAACTCGCGCAGAAACGAGGCCGCGTCCATGACCAGTCCGACAGCCTGAAAACTTCCTCGATCCGCGAGTTTCGTCGGGACGGCCGGATTGACATCGACACAGACCGAAGGGATTGTGGCAGGCAACAAATTGCCGGTCGCTACCGCGTGTAAGGTCGAGGCGACGAGCAAGGCCAGTCCCACTTCGGGGATGGCCGCCCGCATAGCGGCCTGCGCGTCGACCGAATCCGTGATCACCCCGGGCAATGGGCCGTCGTCGCGGATCGTGCCGGCCATGACGACGTGGGCCCCTCGCCTAATGCAGGCCGCCATGATTCCACCTTTGATAACTCCCGACTTGACCGCTGCTTCGATGCTGCCGATGGCCCTGATGCGATTGATGGTTCGCAGGTGGTGCTCATGTCCATGCGGCACGACGCGACCAGCCAAGTGCCCATAGCCGAGGGACGTTCCATAGAGATCGACTTCCATGTCATGGGCAGGCAGCGCATTTCCGCAGAACAAGACATGGATGAATTCTTCATTAATGAGCCAGGTCAGCGCTTCGCGCCCTCCGGCGTGAACAATCGCCGGACCTCCCGCCAGCAACGCTTTGGAGCCCGCTTTCCCCTCTCGGAACCCGGCTCTCAACTGCACGAGGCGCTTGGCGACATCGCCGATAATATTTCCGTGAGGACGCTCAGCTGAGACCTGCGATTCCATGAAGCTGAACACATCGCGGTCACGTGGCCTCTGCAGCGGGATCACCCGTACGCCCTCACGACCAGTTACGATCGAATCACCCCGCTTCACCTGTCCCATGGGAACGGTGCGGGCAGTCGAGCGCACGGGGTCCACACGAATTCCCAGGTCCATTTCGATGCCCTCTACCTCCACCCACTGATCACGTACTCGAACTTGAGTCGATAAATGGGTTGTCGCATAGAACTCGTCGGGAAAAATGCCGTCGGCCGGCGCCGCACTGAGCCGACAATCCCGTTCACTCTCGACCGACGCGCCATGGGGCTGAATGGCATGGAGAATCTCGCTCAGCAGCTTCGCAGACGAGGCCCGCACGATGATCTTCGCGCGCGACGGCTCTTCACGGGTTTTGCCGATCTGCACCTCCGGGAGATCGAATGAACCGCCCATCATCAGAATCGTGTCCAGGACCTTCGCTAGGATCAAGGAATCGATGATGTGTCCCTGCAGAATGACGGTTTCCTGGTCATGCGTCATAGGTCGTACTCCAACCACGATAGTCTCTGCACAGATTCTACCACCAGCTTAAACAGCCGTGGATTGGATTCTGACTATGCACCGAACACTCGCAGAGCACTGAATCACGTCCGCGACGTATAGCAATCCCTGCAAGCTGCTCAAAATGGACGTCCAACAAGGCCGCAGGCGAGAAGAAACCGGAGGCGTAGCCTCTCGGCTACGTTGAGGATTTCTTCGAACCGAGAACGAAGTTGGAGGCCATTTTCAGCAGCTGATTAGTCGGTCTTCATGAGCTCGCGCAGAACATTCGTCGCATAAGCCCCGGGTGGAAGAGAAAAGGAGAGCG
>JBBRRM010000199.1:0-6095 GCA_038275915.1 Nitrospirales bacterium | reverse complement strand
TCAGAGTCAGAACAAACGAATTACACCGCGCGTGAAGCGCGGATGAACTGGCGCTTCGGGGTCTACGCGAACGAAGTCACTCAGATTTCCATCGGCCAACGCTTCCGCGACGTGCGTTTGCAAAAAGGCGCCACCGATCTCCCCTTTACGGTCGACCGATTTCCTACGGTAGAGGGGGTGCAAGGCGAGTCGATCATCCTCGGACACCGAGCGACGTTTTATTATGATACGCGTAATAATCTGGTCTCGCCGACCGATGGGATGGCCGTGACGGCCTATGCGGAAGTGAACCAGAATATCCGCAACGGCGATCATCCCGTATACTCACGCTATGAAATAGAGGTCAAGAAGCTGTTTCCCAGTGAATCGAAGCGAGCGATTCTCGTCGTGCGGGCCGACCTGCAAGCCACCATCGGGAGTCAGGTGCCGTTTTTCGAACAGAGTTCTTTGGGAGGGCAAAATAATCTTCGAGGATTCGGCGGCGATCGATTCATCGACAAGAATCTTGTCTCCCTCAGCGTTGAGGAGCGGATTCATCTGGCGAGAACGAAAGTTGCCGGGGTCAATGCAGATTTTGAGATTGCACCGTTCTTGGATACCGGACAGGTCTTCAATGACTACCGAGATGTCAGCTTTAAGAGTTACCGCATGACTCCGGGTATTGGTTTCCGTGGAATCGTTCGGCCCAATGTCGTCGGGCGCGTCGACTATGGTTACAGCCGAGAGGGTGGTGCGATCTTTGCGGGACTCGACTTCCCCTATTGATCGGCCGGTGCAAGCCAGCAAGGGCAGCGCCATATTCGATCTGGCGCTGCTCGCCGGACTCCTCTTATTCGTTTGCGATCAGCCGGCGTCAGTCAGGGCGGAGGGATTCGGTCCGTTCCCTGTAAGAAATTTCCAGCCGATCCAACAACTGGTCTTGAACATGCCGGGGGACCGTGCCGCCGTGTTGCAGCGGGGCGTACTGGATGTGCGATTGGAACTCGCGGAAACTGCCAGCATTTTTCGCGATGAGGTTCCCCAAGCCAGCGTCACAATGAAGTTTGAAACCCTGCGGTCCGGATTGTTCCTCCGGTACGGGGCGATGGAGCGATGGGAGCTTTCCGTGGAGGTTCCCGTGCTCTATCGATATCGGGGGTTCATGGATAAACCCATTCAGATGGTTGAACGAGGTACCACCGGGTTATCGCCGGCTCGAAATGCACTTGACCATTCGGGTTATGAGTTTAACATTTCGCGCGGGGGACAGACGGTAGCGAGCGGACGCGAGGGAGCCGTCGGATTGGGTGACAGCACGGTCACGAGCAAGTACCAATTGCTGTCTGAAGGCGCATTGACTCCGGCTCTGTCGGTTCGTACGGCGCTTAAAATTCCCACGGGGGATTCCGGACAATTCTTCGGGAGTGGCAGCCCGGATGTCGGATTCGGTCTGGCGGCAGAAAAAGGATTGGGCGGTCGCTGGGTGGTTTATGGCAACCTCAACGGAGTGGTCCCGACCGGACACATCGCAGGGATGCCTCTCCAGCCGACGATATCCGGACTTGTCGCCGTGGAATATCTGTGGTCGGAGAATCTCTCTTTCACGGCGCAGTTCGACTATTACTCCACACCATTCCATGGTACGGGCACGCGAGTACTGGACAAGGGCGTGACGGAGTCGGTGCTGGGGTTCAGCTACCGTCTCACACAACACCTCCTGTGGCAAACATACGGGATCGAAAATCTCGATTTCATTACAGGGAGTGCCGCAGACTTCACGTTCTCGACATTGTTGACCTATCGATTTGAGTCATAAGGTTGGCTAACCGCTTGACAATATGGGATTTTCATGTGAAAATCCGCTCTGCCAGAGTTTAAGCTGCCACATTGCTTCGCCAGTGCGGAATCTGAGCCCAGCTCGTTATTAGTGGAGCATGCATTCAAGCAAAGGAGCGTTTCTATGTCGATTTTGAAGACCATTCAAAGCCCTGCTGATCTGAAACGGCTGTCACCGACGCAATTTCCTGTTTTGTGCCAGGAGCTGCGGGAACAGATTATCGGCGTGGTCTCCAATGTCGGAGGGCACCTGGCTTCGAACCTCGGAGTGATCGAGCTTACGGTAGCATTGCATTATTTACTCGATACCCCCAAGGATAAGATCGTATGGGACACCAGCAATCAAGCCTATGCACATAAACTCCTCACCGGACGGCGGGAACAGTTTCACACGCTTCGTCAGTATGGCGGATTGAGCGGGTTTACCAAACGTGAGGAGAGCGTTTACGACACATTCAATGCGGGTCATGCAGGGACCGGGGTCTCCGCCGCCTTTGGGTTAGTCGCTGCTCGCGAGCAGCTGGAGCAGAAGCATAAAGTGGTTTGTATCGTCGGGGATGGCGCTATGACTGCCGGTATGACGCTGGAAGGTCTGCACCATGCCGGAGGGCTGGCGAAGGATTTTCTGGTCATTCTGAATGACAATCAAATGTCCATTTCGAAGAATGTCGGAGCTATTTCCTCCTATTTGAACCGGACATTCACCGGAGAGTTTTATGCCAAGATGCGAGAGGAAACAGGCCAACTTCTGGGGAAAATCCCTCACATCGGGCCCGATATGCAGAGATTGGCTCGCCGGGCTGAAGAGCTGGCCAAAGGAGCGATCCTCCCCGGATTGCTCTTTGAAGAGCTCGGGTTCAGGTATGCGGGGCCGATTGATGGACATAACTTCGAACATCTCCTGCCCACCTTGGAAAATGTGCTGAAAATGAAGGGGCCGGTCTTGCTCCATGTCATCACGAAAAAAGGGTTGGGCTATGAACCGGCGGTGAACAATCCTGTGTGGTTCCATGCCTGTCCACCTTTTGTTCGGGAAACGGGGGCACCCGCGAAGAAAGCGGCCCGGCCTTCCTATACGCAAATCGCCATCGAATCATTGGTCAAGCTGGCTCGCGCGGACAAGCGAATCGTCGCGATTACGGCGGCGATGTGCGAAGGAACCGGCCTTAATATTTTCGAGAAAGAGTTTCCCGGCCGGCTCTATGACGTCGGGATTGCCGAACAACATGCGGTGACCTTTGCGGCGGGTCTTGCCACGCAAGGCCTTCGCCCAGTGGTGGCGATGTATTCCACCTTCTTGCAGCGGGCCTATGACCAGGTGGTGCACGATGTCGCCACGCAAAATCTGCCAGTGACCTTCTGTATCGATCGGGGCGGGCTGGTGGCGGAAGATGGAACGACACATCACGGGGCATTTGATTATGCGTTTCTGCGCCACATGCCCAATATGGTCGTCATGGCGCCAAAGGATGAAAATGAGTTGCAGCATATGTTGAAAACCTGCGTCCAGCATGACGGGCCTGCCTCAGTGCGGTATCCGCGCGGATTGAGCCTGGGCGTCACGATGGATCCGGAGCCAAAGGCCTTGTCGATCGGGAAGGGCGAATTGTTGCGCGATGGCACGGAGGTGGCGATCGTGGCCATCGGCGTGCTGGTCGCTCATGCAGTGGCGGCGGCGAAACGGCTTGAGGAAGAAGGCATTTCCACGGCGGTGGTGAATGCGCGTTTCGTGAAGCCGTTAGACCAGAATTTGATCGTCGAGGTGGCGAAGCGGGTTCGTTATGTGGTGACGGTGGAAGAAGGCTCCAAGATGGGTGGGTTCGGCTCAGCCGTTCTCGAAGCGCTGTCCGATGGCGGCGTGACCGATATCACAACGAAAATCATCGGGTTGCCGGATTGGTACATCGAGCAAGGGCCGCAAGACCTCCTGCGCGAACGCTATGGGTTGACGGCGGAAGGCATTTATCAGAGCGTGAAGGAACTTATCGGCAAGACGCCGGCCTCCTCACGAGAGCAATTCACCCTCGCGGCATCGGCCGATCGGTTGCCGCATGGAGATGAACAGGGGAGCTGATCGAAGGCGTGGGGTATGAGATGCTAGATGTGAAACGAGGGTAGCGAAAAAACAAGATGCACATCACCAGACGGAAGACGAAGCAGATTACCGTAGGCAAGCTCAAGATTGGCGGAGACGCTCCGGTGTCCGTCCAGTCGATGTGTTCAACTGATACGCGTGATGCTGCCGCGACGATTGAGCAAATCCGCCAATTGGAGGCCGCAGGCTGCGAAGTGATCCGCGTGGCCGTGCCAGACGATGAGGCGGCAGCTGTGTTGCCCCAGATCAAAGCAGCGATGACGGTTCCGCTCATTGCCGACATTCATTTCGACCATCGGCTGGCAGTGAAAGCGGCCGAAATTGTGGACTGCGTCCGGATTAATCCGGGCAACATCGGAGCTTGGTGGAAAGTCGAAGAAGTCATCAAGGCCGTGAATGAGCGGGGGATTCCCTTGCGCGTCGGCGTGAATGGCGGGTCTCTCGAGCGGCCATTGCTGGATAAATATGGCTGGCCGTCACCGGAAGCGTTGGCCGAATCTGCGCTCAATGCTGTCCACGCCCTAGAAGATGTTGGATTCACGAACATGAAGGTGTCGCTGAAAGCATCGGATGTGCACCATGCCATCGATGCGTATTGGTTGTTTGCGCACCAGTCCGACTATCCTGTGCACATCGGTATTACTGAGGCGGGGACGGCGATGACGGGGGCCGTCAAGTCGACCATGGGGCTCGGGTATCTGCTCTCGCAGGGAATCGGCGATACCTTGCGTGTGTCGCTGGCTGCTGATCCGGTCGAAGAGGTGAAAGTAGGGTTTGAAATCTTGAAGTCGCTTGAACTTCGCCACCGAGGGATCAATGTCATCGCTTGTCCTACCTGCGGCCGTGTGGAGATTGACGTGGTGAAGCTGGCCAATGAACTGGAAAAGAAGCTGGGCCATATCAAAACCCCGCTGAATGTCTCGGTTCTCGGTTGTGTTGTGAACGGAATCGGCGAAGGGAAAGAGGCGGATATCGGGATCGCTGGCGGTGAAGGCAAAGGCATCCTGTTCAAGAAGGGCAAGCTCATCCGAAAGGTGCCGATTGAAGAGTTGATGGACACATTGATTCATGAAGTCGAACTCATGGCCAAGGAAAAAGAAGCCGAAGGGAATGGAGAGGTCGCGGTCCATTCGAGCGAGGGATGGGAATCGATGGTCCCGCAGTTGGATCAGCCTGCGACTCTCGGAAAAGAAATTCCCGTATTGCCTAACCGGTGATTCTGCGACCTACCCTGCCCGCGTCTATTCATCTTCCTGATCACAGGCAAGTTGAGATATCGGAACAAGGCCCGCTATAATGCGCGCGGGGCGCCGTACCCAAGTGGCTAAGGGAGCAGTCTGCAAAACTGCGATGCGGCGGTTCGAACCCGCCCGGCGCCTCCAATACATTCCACAAATTCCTCAAGGGGTTGTGCGCTTCCTTCTCTCTCGTTCCTGTTCGGCTGAATCGGCAAGGTCACGGAATTGGTCACGGTTTTGGTTTTGGCCGTCGCGTCCTGCCAGATGCTCGCCTTATTGACCGCCTCCCGTAGATGCGCCGGTGATAAATGCGCGTACCGCATGGTCATAACGACCGTGCTATGCCCCATGAGCTCTTGAACCGTTCGAATATCCACCCCGCTCATCACGGCTCTACTCGCGAACGTATGGCGGTTGGTGTGCCAGGTGCAGCCGATAATTCCCGCTTTTTTCAAGGCGGGCTCATAGACCTTCACCACAAAGTTCCTCCCCTGCATCGGCTGGGCGGGCCTGAGCGGGCTCGGAAAGAGATAGGGGCTATGCATCCAGGAGGAGAGACCGCGAACTATCCTGATGGCCTCTTGGCTCAATACAACGTGCCTGGTCCGACCGGATTTGGAGAGCGGGATCGTAAGGATGGCCTGCTCTGTGTTGGTGCAATCCCATCGGGCCTTAAACTGTTCGTTCAGACGCAAGCCAGTTTCTAGAGAAAAGGCCACCACGGACCAATGCTCGGGAGTCAAAACCTCCCGGAGGCGCGCGATCTCCCCGTCGCTGAGGAAACGAAGTCGGCCTTGTGGCTCACGGGAAAATCGGACACCTTTGACGGGGTTCGAGGTCAGCAAGTTTTCCGCGATGGCGAGGTTCAAGAAGCGCCGAAGTGCCGCAAGATATCTGTTGCAGGTTTGGGGGGTCCGGTTTCCTTTCGCGAGCATTCTCGCTTGAAT
>JBBRRM010000198.1:0-6141 GCA_038275915.1 Nitrospirales bacterium | reverse complement strand
GAGAATCATCCCGCTCTCGGATTTCTTGACTCGATCCACTTCAGTCGCTTGATCCGCTGGCGACAATACTCGATGAATAATCCCGAGGCCGCCTTCGCGGGCAATGGCAACGGCCAAACGGGACTCGGTGACGGTATCCATGGCCGAGCTGATAATGGGAATGTTGATCTTGATGTTGCGAGTGAGCATCGTGCGCATATCGACTTCACTCGGCAAGATCTGCGACCTGGCCGGAACCAATACGACGTCGTCGTAGGTCAGTCCTAAGCGTGGTTCCTTATCGAGCATCTCTTCCCTTCGCTAGCCGGATGCTGAAAAAGTCTTCCAGCGGCGTTTATGATCGTGATGTCCCTTGACCCTTCTCGATCTCTGCCACAGTGTCGGCGTCTTCCTGGAGACGTTCGCTCCCCTCGTCGGCCGGCATGAACTGTTCGACGCGGGTATTCCCGCTATCGACGGCAAACACGCTTCCCTTAGCATCGACCGCAATGCCGTAGGGAAAGTTGAATTGCCCTTTTCCATTCCCGAACCCGCCCCACTGGGTAATGAAATTTCCTTCTTTATCGAACTTCTCGATGCGGTGATTGCCCGTGTCCGATACGTAGACATCGCCGACGCCATCGACCGTGATGCCCCAGGGAGACCGTAACTGACCCGCCTCCTGTGCGACCGGACTGCTGGCATGGCCCGGTTCGGCACTGCCGCCCCACTTGGTCAGCAATTGCGGAAGCACGTTGGTGCTCGTGTCGAACTTCTGAATCCGGTGATTGCCCATGTCGACGACATATACAGATCCATCTGTCTGGTCCACTGCCACGCCCCGTGGGAAGTAGAACTGGCCGTCTCCGTTTCCGAAACTGCCCCAGGACATGATGAATTCCCCATTCATATCGAACTTCTGCACACGGAAGTTCGCGCTGTCGACCACATAGACATACCCACGTACACGATCGACTCCGATGCCCCAAGGCGAATTGAATTGCCCTTCTCCGTTTCCACGTGACCCGAACTTCATGAGGTAGCCACCGAGTTTCCCGTCGAACTTCTGGACACGATGATTGTTCGTATCGACGACCCAGACGTCGCCCTTGCCATCGCATGCAATCCCGGTGGGGTTATGGAAGTTCGAATTGGCCGAACCGAAATTCCCCCAGAGGATGATGAAGTTCCCGGCATTGTCGAATTTCTGAACCCGGTTATTGCCGTTGTCGACCACGAATATCGATCCTTGCTGATCGACACAGAGACCATAGATCGGAGCCATGAACTCACCGCCATGCAGCAACGATGCACCGCGCCCTGTACGGCCCCATTGAGAGACGCACAAATACCCCGACGTGTTGACCAAAATCGTAGTACTGGCAGGAGTGGAGACATTCCCTCCCACATCCTTGAACCAGACGTAAATCGACTTCTGCCCGTCTCCCAGCGACAAAATAAATGGAATCGTCGCGCCAAACTTGATCGCCGGGGTCACATCAACCCATCCCGGCGTCCCTGCGGTAGGAGTCATCGGCGCCTCGGAGATGAAGTAGGCTGACACTCCTGTATCGACATCGTCCGCTGAAATCGTGACGATGACTTCCGGCGAATTCGTCATGAACGCGCCATGATTGATGACGGCATAAGGGTTTTGCGGCGCCGTGACATCGATGAGCACTGGCGTGGCCGTCACTTCATTCGACAACTCGCTTTCGGCGCCGTTCTCGAACACCGCGGTCAGCGCATAGTGATAGGCGGTATCGTTCGAAAGACCGGTATGCGCATACGGATTCGTCACACCTTCAATTTTCGTCGCCGACTGAATCGTAAGTTTGGGGGTTGTGTTGAAATAGATGTTATAGGACTGGGCACCAGGAACCTCCATCCAACTGAGGAAAGTTTCTGAGTCGCCGGCTTTGACCGCGACACTGCGGGGCGACGGAGTTTCAGTCGGCACCTGATCTGCTGACTTCTCATCCTTCCCGCGATCGAGTTCTTCATCCGTCGGCACATACTTGAGAATGCGGCCGTTGCCGCTGTCGACCACAAACACCGCGCCTTCTTTGTCCACTGCGATCCCGTAGGGAAAATTCAACTGCCCTTGTGCTCGTCCGCGATTCCCCCAGGCACAAAGGAACGTCCCGTTGCCGTCGAACTTTTGAATGCGGTGGTTCCCGGTATCGACCACGTAGACGTTGCCGAGAGAATCGCAGGCAATGCCCCAGGGAGACTTGAATTGGCCTGGGCCCGCTCCCTCCCGTCCCCACTTAGCAAGGAAACTGCCCCGGGCATCAAACTTCTGAACGCGATTATTGCTTTCATCCGCCACGAAAATGTTGCCCACGAAATCGACCGCGACGCCACGGGGGAAAAAGAAGGCGCCGTCGAAGCTCCCGTCACGACCCCACTTGAGTAATGCCGTCCCGTCCGAGGTGAACTTCTGAATGCGTGCGTTGCTCGTGTCAGAAACGTAGAGATTTCCGTCTGCGTCCGTTGCCAGACCCCAGGGTACATCGAACTTGCCCAGCTCAGCCCCACGCCACGCAAACCCGAATTTGCCCCACGCCTGCATCACATTCCCGTCGAGGTCGAATTTCTGAATGCGGTTATTGCCGCTGTCCGCGATGTACAGCACGTCATTCGGTCCCACTGCTAATCCACGTGGGTAGTAGAAACTTCCTTCCTGCGAAGAGGGTTCACTGCCCCACCGCGCGACAAACTTCCCACTCTTGTCGAGCTTCTGAACCGAATGATTATCGGTATCGGCAATATAGATATTCCCATCTTTGTCGAGCGTGATCCCCGTGGGCGAGCTGAACTCCCCATCGTCCACACCTTCCCGACCGATACTCATCGCCAACAAATAGGGCGAGGGAATGGCCATGACCTCTTGAGACTCGAGACTTTCCCCCTTTTGCGTGACTACGGTCACGACATAGTGGTAGCAGGTCCCATTGGCCAGATCGTCATGGACGAACGGGCTCTGGACTCCTTCTAAACAGGTGCCTTTCTCTTTTTTTACTCCGATGACGGCTTTAAAATCGTCCTCGCTGGCAATCGGGCGCGTGAGCTCAGAAGACTTGATCATCACGCCCTTCGTGGTTTGAAAATAGAGATTGTAATACATGGCATCGGGAACGGAATCCCAGGTAATGGTGACCCGGCCATTCCCCGATTTTGCGGCCACATTCGACGGTGGCGGCGGAAGCTCCTCTGCTTCGGCAATCGAATCGCCGGCACCCCATTCACTTTGGGTTCCTTCGGCGGTCAGATGCGTTCTATCAAACCGAAACATCTCGTCGAGCAGCCATGCTTTGATCATTTGTTGGTGCCTCGTGTGACAGACCGGGTGATACCAAAGAACTTCGCCTCTTTCAATAACTTAGATTGAGAACGGCAAGTCTAACAAAGCGGCTTGAGGGGAGTCAACGGGGCTCTGGCCGCTCTTCTTGCTCGCGGAGGCCCCACGATGAAACAGTGCTCCCTCGACACGCGCAGTGAATGGAAAAAGGTGCGGCGATCAGCTAGTACCGGTATGCGCGCCGCGCGCGGAGTTGGCGGGCTGCGAAAAAACTATTGTTCGGGGCGTCTTGGCCAATGACAGTATCGTCGGCAGGATGCTCAAAAAGGCCGTCCAGCAAAGCCGCAGGCGTACCCTCCGTGGCGCACGGTGCGATGAATAAGGAGCACCAAGTTTGTGTGCGCCGCCGAGCGGTGAGGCGGCCGGGTTCCCATTGAGGACCTGTTCAAGGCGAGAACGAAGCTGGAGGCCTTTTTGAGCATCCGGCTAGATCTGTTCGACCGGTTCTTCGAGCAGGGCCTCGGTGGTGTCTTGGTCGAAGGCCGTCACGGTCTCATCTTCCTCTTCCGCAAGATCACCCGTCTCAGCAAGTGATTCGGAGTAAGACGTCGCCGAAGTCTCGACCGCGACCAATGACTCCTCTTCGATCGGCAGGAGGGCCTGCTCGGACTCGCCGAGTTCTTTAAATTCGCGCAGCGGCGGGAGCTGACTCAAATCTTGCAACCCGAAATGCTCGAGAAAGAACTTCGTCGTCCCATACATGATCGGCCGACCCGGCACATCCTTTCGCCCGACGATTCTCACCAACTTGCGCTCACACAATGTGCGCAGGACACCGGACGTTTCGACGCCTCGTATCTCTTCGATCTCGGAACGCACGAGCGGCTGCTTGTAGGCAATAATGGCGAGTGACTCGAGCGCGGATCGAGAAAGTTTCTGCGCCGTCTTCGCTTTATCCATTCGTTTCAGCCAGGGCCCATACTCCTGTTTCGTCACCAGTCGATACCCACCTGCGACTTGCACAAGCTGAATGCCTCGCCCGTCCTGATCTAAATCATGCGTGAGAATTTCCAGCGCCTGAACCACCTCGGCTTTTGAAACCGTCCCCAGGATAGATATGAGTCGAGCGACCGGAACCGGTTCTGGAGAGACGAACAGGACCGCTTCAAGAATGGCTTTGAGTTCCCGGGCGCCGATAGTCTCTGACTCACCATTCATCGACTCGACGCTGGCTTCCTTTGCCGCATCGCCCGGCACTCCACTGTCCTCAATAACCGGTGCTGTCCCTGTCCGAACCATGTCGTCTGTTTCTTGTTCCGCGGTTGAGCTCATGCTCCCCTCCATTCAGGATCATCCAATTCTGCCGGGTCTGGTACGAGTGAGAAGGCGCGCGACACGAGAATCGGCCCGAAATGTTCCGCCTGAAATACCCGAGCCGTCCGAAGCCTCATCAGTTCGAGCAATGCCAGGAACGTCACGATAATCACGAGCCGATGGCAGGATGCCTCAAACAGCTCGACGAAATTCACCGACTCCTGGCCCTCCAACATGTCCAAAATCGCGCTCATCCTCTCCCGAACCGTCAAATTGTCTGGCAGGATCTCCATGAGCTTCTTGCCAGGATTGCGATCGAGAATTCCCTGCAGCGCGTCTACTAAGTCGAACAGGCTGACATTGTCGAGTAGCGTCTCATCCGATTCCAATTCGACTGCCGGGCTCTGTTCACGACTGTAGATCTCCCTCCACAATCGCTCGTGTTCGTCCAACTGTCGGGCCGCTTCCTTGAACTGTTTGTACTCGAGCAGTCGCCGCACCAATTCCTCACGAGGATCAGGTCCGTCTTCCTCATCGGCCGCCGTCTCATCGGCAGGAAGCAGCATCTTGGACTTAATCTGGAGCAAGGTCGCCGCCATCACAAGGAACTCCCCCGCCACAGTCAGATTCAGGTCTTCCATCGCCTCAATATAGGTGAGGTATTGCTGAGCGATCAGGTGGATGGGAATATCGTAGATGTTGATCTCGCTCTTCTTAATAAGATGAAGCAAGAGATCGAGGGGCCCTTCGAAGTTCTCGATACGAACTTGATAGGGTAATTCGGTTTGTTCGATGGCGTCGAGGTGGTTATCCACAAGCGGACTTATACCAGCTTTGGGGGAGGCGGAGCAAGCCTCCATCTATTAGTAGTGGTCGCGAGGGAGAAACCTCTCCGTCATCTTGACCGGATCAGATAGAGGATGAGCAGGGTGCTGAAGAGCAGGAGGGAGAGAGTGATCACATACTGCACTGTTTGATTTTCGAGTCCCAGGGGTGCCTGTTCGGTCGCCGATTTAGTCGCTCTGGTAAATTGTGGACCTTTCTCGAAAAAGACCTTGGAAAAGTCGTCTCGTCCCTTAAACGAGGCATCGGAAAAATCCGCCGTTGATCGGAACGTGGCACGGCGAAAGTACGCATCCCCTTCGAACAGAGTAAAGGTAAAAAACGCCTCACGGTCAAACGATGCTTCAGAGAAATCCGCCAGGGCTTGGAAACGACTCCCGGAAAACCCGGTACCCGACTTAAAATAGGTGCGCGACAGATTGACATCCTTCTCGAAGACCACCTCCAAAAATTCCGCCAGTCCATTGAACCCCGACTGCTGGAAGGTGACCGGCCCCCGAAAAACAGATCGATGAAATCTCGTATGCGGGCCAAAGGCCGTTTTTTCAGCAGACACCTCGCGCAGAAATCGGCCCTGCACAAAATAACTCTCTTGCAAGAATACCGCACCTGACAAGGTCACAGGCTGAATAAATAGAGTCCGTGACAGATCGACCAGCTGTTCAAACCGGGTCCCACTCAACGTCACAGGACCTTTCACC
>JBBRRM010000197.1:0-6143 GCA_038275915.1 Nitrospirales bacterium | reverse complement strand
TCACCAACTGGCACACATGCTCTGCCTTTCGGAGCGACAGGTCGAGGAGCATCTCCCTCACGTCGTGAAAACGGTGGCCAGAGATCCCTCGCGCCGATTCATCCTCGAACCGTCTGTCTGTCCGGATTGTGACTTCATCTTTCGTGATCGAACGAAACTGACCAGGCCGGGCCGCTGTCCAAAGTGCCGGAGTGGAAGCATCACCGCACCCCGATACGGTATTGAGCCGACCTAGTCTTCTGGAACAAGGGTTGCCCTCTCACATTTTCCTTTCACACCACCGTCCGCTCATCTAGAGTGGCTCTGTATCGATTAGACTCTCACACTATGAAACCTAGACCATCGACATCCTCCACCCGTTGGGTTGACCTGCGCCATGACGCGTTTGCTTCTGTCGTGGTGTTCCTGGTCGCCCTCCCCCTCTGCATGGGTATCGCCGTCGCCTCTGGGGCTCCACCTGCCGCCGGCATCATCACTGGAATTATCGGGGGACTGATTGTCGGCGCACTCGCCGGTTCTCCGCTTCAAGTCAGCGGCCCAGCCGCAGGCTTGACCGTCATCGTCTACGAGATCATTCAAGAACACGGAATGGAGAAGCTGGCCATCGTGCTCATCCTGGCTGGAATCATCCAGATGCAATGGGCCTGGCTCCAGGTGGGGCAGTGGTTCCGCGCGGTATCTCCTGCTGTCGTTCATGGCATGTTGGGCGGTATCGGGGTCCTCATTTTCGCCAGCCAGTTCCATATTATGATCGATGACGCGCCTCAAGGATCCGGATTCGCCAATCTGCTCACCCTTCCTTCAGCGGTCTGGAAGGGGTTGGTGGAGGACGAGGGCACGCCGACGAATCACCACCTTGCGGGGAGGATCGGCGTGCTGACGATCCTCGGGATTGTACTATGGAATCTCTATGCCCCCCGGATACTCAAGCCCATTCCTTCAGTCCTCGTGGGAGTTTCTCTCGCCACCGTGGCGACGGTCTCTCTGAACCTCGATATCGCACAGGTGAAGGTTCGTGACGACTTGCTTTCGATCGTTCAATTGCCGTCTCTCCAATCGCTCAGCCACCTACTGGATCCGGTCATCATAGGCGAGGCGCTGGCGCTCGCATTGATCGCAAGTGTTGAAACACTGCTCTCCGCTACCGCGGTGGATCAACTCCACACGGGCCCCCGCACGCGGTATAACAAGGAACTCTTCGCACAAGGAGTGGGCAATGCGCTCTGCGGATTTCTGGGCGCCTTACCCGTGACCGGCGTCATCGTGCGTAGCTCCGCGAATGTGGAGGCAGGCGCCCGTTCTCGCGCCGCGGCTATCATGCACGGAGGATGGCTGCTGCTCTTTGTATTTTTGCTTCCGGCGATCTTGCGATTGATCCCCACGGCCAGCCTTGGCGCGGTGCTCGTCTTTACCGGGTACAAGCTCATGAACGTGGGAGTCGTGAAGGAACTGAAACGGTATGGGAAGAGCGAGGTACTGATCTACGCAGCCACCCTCTGTACCATCGTTGCGACGAACCTGCTTACGGGCGTATTAATCGGCATCGGTCTTGCGATGGCGAAGCTGCTCTATACCACCCAGAACCTCCAGACGCGTTTTGAGCGTAACCCCGCAGACGGAGCGCTCACACTCACCTTGACGGGGATCGGTACCTTTGTCAGCCTTCCCCGTCTCGCCACCGCTCTGGAAGCGGTTCCCCCCCTCGCAGTTGTACAGATTCACTTCGCGTCCCTCCGTCACATCGACCATGCATGTCTGAATCTGCTTGAGTCTTGGCAAAAACTTCACGAAGCGACGGGAGGTCTGGTGCATCTTGATTGGGACAAGTTGCGCGGGATCTCCTACCATGTGAGGAAAGAACCGCGGAGCGCGACCTGGTTGCAGAAATGGCTAGAGTAATAGGAGGCTCCATGACTCGATACCGCGCGATGATTCTGTGTGTTGCCATCCTCGCCTTCACCGCCTGTAGCGGGGACAAGCCGAAGGAGTTGCTCGACCTCGCTGAGTTTGAAGAGCGACAGATGAACCTGCCCCATGCCAGAGAGCTCTACGAAGATGTAATCCGGCTCTATCCAACCAGCAAAGAAGCCGAGACGGCCCGAGCGCGTCTCGCGTCGCTTACCCCCGCTCAATAGGCCATCGCTTCGGCCACCAGGGAATCAATACGTTCGTCGTCTGCTGATAGATCCGATACTCCTCGCCACGACTTGCCAGCGCCTGCGCTTCCGCCAACGGAATCCCCGTCACTTTCAGCAATGCCCACCCCATCGCAACCGGCCCGATCCACGTGAGCATCCAGCCGGGCGTACCGATAGCCATGACGACATAGGCCCACCAGTGCAGCCATTCGAAGAAATAATTCGGGTGGCGCGAGAAGTACCACAGTCCGTCGCGACAGACACGATCACGATTCCATGGTTGAGAGCGGAACTGCGCAAGTTGCCAATCGGCCACGGCTTCCCCGATGACCGCGACAATCCAGATCAGGAAACCAAGGAGTTCGATCAATGCGAATGGGGGTCGCGGGTTTTGTATAAGAACCAAAAACGGGAGAGAAAAACCCGCCACGGCCAGCGCTTGCAGTTGAAAATAGCCGAACATCTTGAGCTGCTCAGACTCACCCCATTGCTCCCGCAAACGACGATAGCGAGCGTCCTCCGTCTGAGCGACCACACGATTGAAGAGGATGTACAATCCCAGCCGTCCCGCATAGAGCACGGCCATCACAACCACAAAGATCTTCCGCTCAATCTCGCCGGTGGCCTGCGTGACGTACCACAGCACGACCGCGATGAGACCCATGCACCAACCGACATCCGCGATCGAGGCATTGCGGACCCGAAGCTGCAGGACCCAGAGTCCTGCCATGACAACAGCCATGGCCAGATACGCAGTGAGGACGAGGGCAAGAGGATCCGATCCCATCATCGCGTCTGCCGATGTCCCCGTTCCTGCGCTTCACGTTTCATGCGTCACGCCTCACGGATTTAGTCTTGGTAATCCCACAAACCAGCACCGGCACTTGTCCGGCCAGCGAGCCATTCTCGCAATCCGGATAAACGGAACGACAAGAGAGCTTGGAGCTTGTCACATTGCATCGACAGGTCGGGAGGCCGCGGCGCACCGGCATAGGCTGCCACGGAACCAGGTTGTATCTGCCCGCCCAGTTCCGGATACCACGACGTCAGGGCTTGCCCGATCTCCCAGCGAGAAAGCCGTTCCGCTCCTCCGAGGTGATAGAGGCCCGGCCGGTCCCGCTCGATCAGCTCCCATATGGCCCGCGCGGTCATGCCGGCCGGCAAGGGGCAACGGAACTCATCCCTGAACAAGGTGAGCGATGCTCCGTCTTTTACAGAATTTCGCATGTCTTCGACAAAGCTGCGATTGCCGGTGGACGAGGTGCCGGCATTCAGCGCCACTCGAATCGCGCTATGCCGTGGATTTTGTAGCACGAGGCGTTCGGCTTCTGCCTTGGTTTCCCCGTAGACATTCAGCGGATTCACCGGATCGGTTTCGACGTACCAGCCTTTCGCGCCATCGAAAACCTGATCGCTGGACAAGAAGATAAATGGAATCCCGGCCGCGAGTTCGGCGAGGAGCGCGGTCGCCTGGACGTTGATGTGTCGTGCCATGGTCGGGTTCTTTTGACAGGGCCCCGTCCGGCTCTGCGCAGCACAGTGGACGACGAGGTGGGGATGCAGGTCACGCCAAAGACGGCGAACTGCGTCGATGTCGGTCAGATCAACATCCTGCCTGGTGAGGCCATGCACGTCCCACTGCGGCGCCCATCGTGGCGCCGAACTAAGGAGATAGCGGCCGATGAGTCCTGCCGCGCCGGTGACAAGGACGAGCGGTTTCATGACACGTCCATTGCAAGGCGGCGTATTTCCGGGACCTCGATGATCCGAACCCTGTCGGGCGGATGTTCAACCGCCCACACGAGCACGTGCAGCATCTGTTGGATGGTCACGAGGCCGAGCCGTAGGGCTGACTCTTTCGTCGCGGGCACGCGCTCCATTAATCGATATACAGGCTGCAACGCCAAGGGCCACCAATGGCCGGGGCCGAGGATATACCAAGGCCGAATGATGCTCGCGGGTAGTCCGCTCGCGCAGAGGCGGTCTTCGCACTCACGCCGCACCGCGATATAGTCTTGCATGATCGGCGCCGGATGGGCCACGCTGACATACACAAAATGGCTGACACCTGCCGTCTTTGCCGCCTCAATCGACGCAAGTCCCGAGAGACGATCGACCGCTCTGAACTGGGCGCCCTTCCACGGGGCAGGCTTCGGAACCCCGACGAGTTGAACGATGATGTTCCCGGATCTCAGATGTTCCGCCACAGAGGCCGCATCAAGCGGGTTGCCGATGGCCGCTTGGGCACCGTGAGCGACGTGTGACGCCGATTGCGGCCGAGTCAACGCGGTGACGTGATGGCCGCGTTCAAGGAGTAGCGGGATGAGCCTGGACCCGAGATAGCCGGTACCGCCGGTCACGAACACGCGTTGAGACGGCATAGAGGACATCTATCTATGACGCACAGGCTTATTTTGATGAGGAACTAGTTTCGCGTCAGCTTCCGGTATCTGATCCTATGCGGCTGATCGGCTTCCTTGCCCAACCGCTTCTTCCGATCTGCGTCGTACTGGCTGTAGTTCCCTTCGAACCAGATCACCTTGCTGTCGCCTTCGAACGCCATAATGTGGGTCGCGACCCGGTCCAGAAACCAGCGATCGTGACTGCTGATGACGGCGCAGCCGGCAAAACTTTCTAATCCTTCTTCCAGCGCGCGCAAGGTGTTGATGTCGAGATCGTTGGTCGGCTCGTCGAGGATGATGAGGTTCGCTCCCTCCTTCAACATGCGGGCCAGGTGCACCCGGTTGCGCTCGCCGCCGGAGATGTCTTTTACTTTCTTCTGCTGATCGGTGCCCGCAAAGTTGAACCTCGCACAGTAGGCCCTGGCATTGACTTCGGCCTTGCCGAGCATGATGGTCTCCTGGCCTTCGGAAATGATGTCATAGACGGATTTGTTCGGATCCAGACTGCGATCCTGATCCACGTAGCCCAGCTTGACCGTCTCACCGATCTTGATCTTCCCCGCATCCGGTTTCTCTTTCCCGATGATCATGCGGAACATCGTCGTCTTGCCGGCTCCGTTCGGGCCGATCACGCCGACAATGCCGCCTTTGGGAAGACTGAAGGTCACATTCTCATAGAGGACCTTGTCCCCGTAGGCTTTATTGACGCCCTGAGCTTCGACGACCACATCGCCCAGCCGCGGTCCGGGCGGGATATAGATTTCCAGATCTGCGGCCTGCTCTTCCTGTTTCTGATTGACCAATTCTTAATAACGGTTGAGCCGCGCTTTGCCCTTCGACTGTCGACCTTTCGGCGACATGCGGATCCATTCCAACTCATGTTCCAACGACTTGCGACGCTTCGATTCGGTTTTTTCTTCTTTTTCCAGCCGCACCTGCTTCTGCTCCAGCCAGGACGTGTAGTTCCCCTGGAATGGAATGCCATGGCCGCGATCGAGTTCAAGAATCCAGCCGGCGACGTTGTCGAGGAAGTACCGGTCGTGCGTGACGGCGATGACCGTTCCTTTGTATTGCTGAAGATGCTGCTCCAGCCATTGCACGGACTCGGCATCCAGATGGTTCGTCGGCTCGTCGAGCAGCAGAATGTCCGGCTCCTGAATCATCAGGCGGCAGAGAGCCACGCGACGTTTCTCGCCGCCGGAGAGCACCCCAATCTTCGCATCAGGCGGTGGGCAGCGCAGCGCATCCATGGCGAGTTCAAGGACGTTGTCCAATTCCCACCCGTTCGCCGCTTCGATTTTTTCTTGAAGCTGAGCCTGCTTCTCGAGGAGCTTTTCCATTTCATCGGGAGTGGCCTCGCCCATCTTGTTGCTGACGGCGTCGTATTCA
Source organism: Nitrospirales bacterium (assembly GCA_038275915.1). Classification (GTDB taxonomy): domain Bacteria; phylum Nitrospirota; class Nitrospiria; order Nitrospirales; family Nitrospiraceae; genus Palsa-1315. Next base: position 214 of record JBBRRM010000197.1, on the reverse strand, counting down.
TGCAACATCTCGACGAGTTCTTTCTTTCCCTCTTCGACCACTTCTTTCACCGTTTTATCCGGATCGAGCTGCGGTTCCTGTTCCAGGATGCCGACGCTGTAGCCTTTTGAGCGCGTGATCTCGCCCGTGTAGTTCGGGTCGGTCCCAGCAATAATCCTGAGCAGCGAACTCTTGCCTGATCCATTCAGGCCCAACACCCCGATCTTTGCGCCGA
>JBBRRM010000196.1:0-6209 GCA_038275915.1 Nitrospirales bacterium | reverse complement strand
GCTGCCGCCCCGGTGAAAGACGAAAAAAAGGCCGAGGAGAAGCGCGAAGACCGGCGACCTCACAAGGTCGGTGTCTAACGACCGACGAGCACGCTCGTGAAGAGGCGAGTTACAGGCAAGGCTGCACTGTCTCCCGATGAGTGGCTGCAACTTGCGGTGCGTGCGTTGGCTCGCAGTGATCGCACGACAGCCCAGATCGAAAGACTTCTTGCTGCGAAGGGTGCCTCTCTTTCGCAGATACGAGCCGCGGTTCGACGGCTGACCTCGTTGGGATATCTGGATGATGTGGCCTTCGCTGCGCGGTGGGCGGATCGACGACTTGCGCGGATGCCGATGGGACGTGCGCGCCTGCAAGAAGAACTGCTTGCCACAGGTTGTCCTGAACCTCTCGTGCATGCGACGCTGCGGGCGACCTACCGAAAAATAAGCGAACGGGAGCTGGCCATGCAGCTGGTCACGATGGCTGGGCGGACTACCTCGGCGCAGACGCTCGGGCGGCTCGCGAGACTGTTGAGTCAACGCGGATTTGACGAAGACACCATCGAGACGGTGATGGAACCGCTGCTGCGGAAGGAAAGTCAGGGTACATGAAGAACAGCACGCAAGAATTGCGACAAGCCTTCATTCGATATTTTGAAGAACACGGCCATCAAGCCGTGCCGAGCTCCGCCTTAATCCCGCAGGCCGATCCGACGCTCCTCTTCACGAATGCCGGGATGAATCAGTTTAAGCGGGTATTCCTCGGCGAGGAGACGCGCGCGTATAAGCGCGCGGTCACGGTGCAGAAGTGTCTCCGTGCCGGGGGCAAGCACAACGATCTGGAGAATGTCGGTTACACCAGACGCCACCATACGTTCTTCGAGATGTTGGGGAACTTCTCCTTCGGCGACTATTTCAAAGAAGACGCTATCAAGTTCGGCTGGGAATTTCTGACCCAGACGGTGGGCTTGGCCAAGGACCGGATGTGGGTGACGATCTTTCGTGACGACGACGAAGCGGACCAGCTGTGGAGGAAGATCGGGGTCCCGCCCTCGCGGATCGTGCGGTGTGACGAGAAGGATAACTTCTGGCAGATGGGGGATACCGGGCCCTGTGGGCCCTGTTCGGAACTCCATTTCGATCAGGGGCCGTCGGTGCCGGGCGACGATCGACCGAACGGCGAGGGTGATCGGGTCATCGAGATCTGGAATCTCGTCTTCATGCAATTCAATCGGGAGGCCGCGGGGAAGTTGCATCCCTTACCCAAGCCGAGCATCGATACGGGCATGGGATTGGAACGGCTGGCGGCTGTGGCGCAAGGTGTCTATAGCAACTATGACAGCGATGTGTTCACACCGTTGCTCAGCGCCGTGGCTACCAGGGCCGGAGTTCGATATGGAGCACAGGACCAGACGGATCGGTCGATGCGCGTGGTGGCGGACCATCTTCGCGCGATCACGTTCTTGATGGCTGATGGGGTGTTGCCCTCGAACGAGGGGCGTGGCTATGTCCTGCGCCGGATTTTGCGAAGGGCAGCGCGCCATGGACGGCTGCTGGGCATCGTGGAGCCCTTCCTCTATGAGTTGACGCCGGCGGTCGTGAACCAGATGGGAGGCGTCTATTCAGAAGTCCGGGACGCTGCCGCGACGATTGCCGAGGCGACGCGAGGCGAAGAGGAGCGGTTCATTGCCACACTCGATCAAGGCCTACCGATTCTCTCCGATATGATTGCGAAAGCACGTTCCGTCGGAACCAAGGTTCTTACGGGCCCCGACATATTCAAGCTGTACGACACCTATGGGTTTCCGATGGACTTGATTGGAGAGGCCTGCCGCGAGCAGGGAATGACGCTCGACGAGGCGGGGTTCGAGCACGCTATCGAGGAACAGAGGAATCGTGCGCGCAAAACCGGCGGGTTTGAGCAGGAAATTGCCCGGCCTGCGGTGGCGGAACTGGCCGGGCGTCTCGGCACGACGAAGTTTATCGGATACGAGCGTCTAGAGAGCGACAGTCTCGTGCAGGCGATTCTGAAAGGCGACCGGTTGGTCAAAGAAGCGGTGGAAGGCGACGAGATTGAAGTTGTCCTGGATGTGACGCCATTCTATGCGGAAGGGGGCGGGCAGGTCGGCGATCAGGGCGTTCTGATGGGCCCCGATGGGCGGGTGGAGATCAAGGAAACGACGAGGCCGGTGCCGACCTTGATCTTGCACAAGGGGGTCGTCACGAAAGGGCGGATTCGCGAAGGCGACGCGTTGCGCATGACCGTGAATGCTGCGACGAGGCAGGACGCTCAGCGAAACCATACCGCCACCCACTTGCTCCATGCTGCGATGCGCGATTTGCTGGGACCTCACGTCAAACAATACGGGTCGCTCGTGGGGCCGAATCGCTTGCGATTCGACTTTGCCCATTTCAGACCGCTGTCCTCCCGCGATGTCGATGAGATTGAAATGGTTGTGAACAATGAGGTTCGGAAGAACGAGCGAGTCGCGACCGAGGTGATGAGTATTCAGGATGCGGTCGCGAAAGGCGCGTTGGCCTTCTTCGGGGATAAATACGGCGAGCAAGTGCGTGTGGTAACGGTCGAGTCGTTCAGTAAAGAGCTCTGTGGCGGCACGCACTGTCAACAAACGGGAGACATCGGCCTTTTCAGAGTATTGTCGGAGACCGGCGTCGCGGCTGGTGTGCGCCGCATTGAAGCCCAGACCGGTAGCGGGGCACTCGCGCACATGAAAAAATTGGAAACGGATGTTCGTGAACTCTCGGACTTGCTCAAGGTCGGCCAGTCCGATGTAGTGGCTAAAACACGCAAGGTCATGACGCAGCTGAAGGACAAAGAACGTGAGCTGGAAGAGCTAAAATTGAAAATGGCCAGCGGATCAGCCGTCGAAGCTACGGCGAAAACGATTGCGGGTATCCAGGTGCATGTCCAGCGGACCGATGGCTTGGATGTGAACGGCATGCGGGCTCTGGCCGATCAGTTGCGGGACAAGCTCAAAAGCGGCGTTGTAGCGCTCGGCGCTGCGAACGATGGCAAGGTCTCGTTGCTGGTGGTCGTGACAAAGGATCTGATTGCCAAATTGAAAGCGGGCGACCTCATCAAGGAGATGGCGACGGAGGTTGGTGGGACTGGCGGTGGCAGGCCTGAGATGGCCCAGGCAGGCGGGAAGGATCCGGCCAGGCTGGACGTGGCGTTGGAAAAGGTATTTGGGCTGGTCGAACGCATCTTGGAGCGGTAGACTCATGGAGGGTAAACGAATTCTTGCGCTCGACTACGGGACCAAGCGGATCGGAGTCGCCCTGAGTGATGAGCTGGGGTGGACTGCTCAACCGCTCGAGACACTCAATCGGCGCACATTGGACCGAGACATTGCCTATATCGCGTCTCTCGTCGGGACGCATGAGGTCGGGCAGGTTCTGTTGGGTTTTCCGCTTCAACTGGATGGCCGGGAGGGTCCGGCGATTCAGGCCATGCGGGAATTCCAGGCCCGGTTGGAACAGGGAGTGCCCGTTCCCGTTATTTTGTGGGACGAACGGTTGACGACGAAAGCTGCAGAAGACCTCTTGATTGCAGCCGATGTCAGCCGGAAAAAGCGGAAAGGTGTGGTGGATCGCATTGCCGCTTCGATTCTACTCCAGAGCTACCTGGCAAGTCTTGAACCGGCGCAGAAGATTGAGCCGGAATCGTGGACGGATGAGTACTCGGACAGGGAAACAGTAGAGCCACCTCATGAGACTACGGACCATTCTCGTCGTTCTGTTGGTCGCAATGGTCGCACTTGGCGTCGCGGCCTATCAGACGATTCGCTGGGCTGAAGGCCCCGCTATTCCCCCTCAAGAGCACCCTCCCTCGAAAGTCGTGGTCATCCCGGAGGGCTCGACCTTTCAATATGTCGCGTCGCTGCTTGAGCGCGAGCGATTGATCAAGAGTCGACCCGTTTTTATTCTGCTCGGAAAATCCCGATCTGCCGAGCGGAAGATTCGTGCCGGTGATTATGAACTCAGTCCCGCCATGACCCCGGCGGAGATTCTCTCCAAGATGATCGGTGGTCAGGTCGTGCTCCGGCCTCTGACTATTCCCGAAGGGCTGACGATCACCCAAATCGCCGACATCCTCTCACAACAGGGTGTCACGGATCGTGCCGAGTTTCTCCGGCTTGCGAACGATCGTGCATTCATTGCATCGCTCGGAATTCATGCCGAAACGCTGGAAGGATATCTCTATCCCAACACATACAAGTTTCCTCGTTCCGTCAAGGCGCGCGAGGTGGTAATGACGATGGTCGAGCAGCTCCGGCAGATGGTCGGACCGGATCTCGTCGCCCGGATGGAGGAACTCCACATGACGATGCACGAGGTGCTGACCCTCGCCTCCGTCATCGAAAAGGAGACAGGGGCGGGCGGCGAGCGGCCGGAGATTTCCGCGGTATTTCACAACCGGCTCAAGAAGCACATTCCGTTACAAAGCGATCCCACCGTCATTTATGGCTTGCCGGCATTCGACGGAAACATACACAAGAAAGACCTCTCCAGCCCCAGCCCCTACAATACCTATCGGGTACAGGGATTGCCGCCGGGACCCATCGCCAACCCTGGCATCTCAGCGATTCGCGCGACACTCTATCCGTCGGACTCGCGCTCATTGTATTTTGTGTCGCGGAACGACGGTACGCATCAGTTCTCCGCGACCCTCATCGAGCACAACCAGGCGGTAGAGAAATATCAGAAGAAGCCGTTTCGTCGGGTGGCGCTCCCGCGCCTGTAACAGGATGCTGAAAAAGTCCACCAGCCTATCGGAAGGTTGAGGTTGAGCCTGCGGCCTTGCTGATCGTCCTTTTTGAGCATCCTGAGGGAGTGTTTCCTGTAGTACTCATGATTGTCTCTGTGTCTTCCACCTCTTCTTCAGCTTATCTGCACGAATCCCTCTTCATCTCTGATCCAGGACTTGCTATAAGAGTGGCATGATGACGACACATGCCTGGAATGTACCGACGCTCATAGACCATACCGTACTTCGTCCGGATGCGACGAAGGCCGACGTGCTGCGGCTTTGTCAGGAGGCAAGAGACTTCGGCTTCGATGTGATTTTTGTGCCGCCCTGTTACATCGATGAGGTGGTCGCGGCAGTGACCGGCACCAGGATTCGTGTCGGTATTCCCATCGGCTTTCCGCTGGGCGGTCATACGACGGCCACGAAGGTTGCGGAAGCCGTCGAAGCAGTCAGACGGGGAGCTACGGTACTCGATATGGTGATCAACGTCAGCCGTCTCAAGTCGGGCGACTACGATCTTGTCAGGACTGACATGGCTGAAGTCGTGACAGCAACTGCGGGAGCGGAGCATAAAGTCATTCTGGAGACCTGCTGTCTGACACGAGAGGAAAAGATCATGGCCTGCCGTCTGGCAGTGGAAGCAGGGATGGACTATGTGAAGACTTCGACGGGATTCGCCGCCGCCGGTGCCACGGTGGAGGATGTGAAGCTGATGAGAGATACGGTGGCTGGTCGTGTCAAGGTCAAGGCTTCCGGCGGAATCAGAGACTGGAAGACAACACAGGCTATGCTGGAGGCCGGCGCGGACCGGATCGGTACCAGCGCGAGTCTCGCGATCGTAGCCGAATGGTCTGCGACCAGGAGGAAGGGGTGAGTCATCATGATCGTCCGTAAGGAGACCCGGTTTTCTGGCCGATGCCCCGTCACCTTTGTCTTGGACGACGCAGCCTGCCAGGGCACGACGTTCAATTTGTCGCGCACTGGCTGTGCGATTGAAAGTGAAGAAATGGCGTCAGACGGAGAGTCGGTGAGCCTCCAGATCATGGTGCCTGGTCAGCCCAGTGCGATCCGTGTAGAGCTCGGGAAGGTGTGCTGGGCGACCAGGCGGGAATTCGGAGTTGAATTTCTGGTTATCCTGGATGAATCCAAAGAACGGTTGAATCATTTTCTTGTCAACGTGGCGAAGCAGAGCGTGGAGTGACGATGCCGATTGTCTCACCCTGTTGTCGAGTAAGACCTGTGCCCCTGTGCAGGCTTCTGCTATAGTGCGCCCATGATTACTCGTGTGATCGTGCTGGTGATTGATGGACTCGGCGTCGGGGCTATGCCCGACGCGGCAGAATATGGCGATGCCGGATCCAACACCGTATCTCATTTGGCAGAAGCCGTTGGAGGGCTTAATCTCCCCACGCTCGAAGCCCTCGGTCTCGGTCACATCACAGAGATCAAAGGTGTGCGG